>JAQZAZ010000312.1 GCA_029239355.1 Sphingobacterium sp. | reverse complement strand
CTTCGGTGTAGAATTTTTTCGATCGTTGATAATCACTGCATATAATCGCAATATGGTGTATTTTGTTTAGGCTTAATTTCATTTTGCTCTTTCGTATTGCTTTGGCCAAGGGATGTCTACCGATAATTCTTTTGCAAAGTGTAATGGAAGATGGGGATCGTCCAAAAAGCTCCGGGCAATCATAATTAAATC
The DNA here is from genome assembly GCA_029239355.1 of Sphingobacterium sp. Classification (GTDB taxonomy): domain Bacteria; phylum Bacteroidota; class Bacteroidia; order Sphingobacteriales; family Sphingobacteriaceae; genus Sphingobacterium. The sequence goes on along the minus strand of JAQZAZ010000312.1, from coordinate 2,503 downwards.
TGCCTGATCTTTCTCAATAATATCTGCGGCCTGAGTAGCTGTTTTAATAAGTCCAACAGTAGCGGTCTTTGTTCCGGTTTTTTCTTTGATCGCTACAGCAAAAGGAAGTTGATAGGCGGGGCCAACATCAATTTTTTGATGTGAAACAGCTCCACCGCTCGATACATCAATGATCTCTACTCCTTCGTCGGTCAAAAGCCGTGATAGTGCAATGGATTGATCCAGATCCCAACCACCCGGAGCCCAATCTGTGGCCGAGATGCGTACCCATAAACTTTGGGTTGTTATTTCCTGTTTTACCCTTTTGATGATCTCCAGCAAGAAACGTATTCTATTTTCAAATGTACCACCAAATTTGTCTGTTCTCAGGTTGCACAAAGGGGAGAGAAATTGGTGGATGAGGTAACCGTGCGCTGCGTGGAGTTCGATGATTTCATAACCAGCTTGAATAGCTCTTTGGGTAGCTTGTCCAAACTGTTCGATGATTTCTTCGATCTTATTTATTTTAAGCTCTTTGGGGACGTAATCTCCCGAGTGGAAAGCCAGTGCGGATGGAGCAACGGTCTGCCATCCTAGGGCTTCTGAAGGTGCAAATTGGCCGCGGCCAAGCCAGGGCTTGTTGCTACTGGCTTTGCGGCCTGCGTGCGCGAGCTGAATACCAGGGATAGCATCATTTGCTTTGATAAAAGCTGTTATTTCTTTTAGTTTGTCAATATGCTGGTCATCCCATATCCCAAGATCTCCATAGCTGATTCGACCTTCGGGTGTAACGGCTGTTGCTTCCTGTATGACTGCTGCCGCGCCACCAATTGCAAATTGACCAAGATGGACAAGATGCCAGTTGTTTGCAAACCCCTCTTCAGCAGAATATTGGCACATAGGGGAAACGACTAAGCGATTTTTTAGGTTTAGGGAACCGATGTTTATCGATGAAAATAGTTGACTCATAATTTTTTTCTTATCCTGGACAGGGGACTGTCCAGGAAGATTGCTGATTACAATTAATAGTTTTATTGCGAATTTTTAAATTCGTGAAGCTTCGAAACATTGTATCTTACGGATTTGTGGACCATAACGAGGCAGATTTTAACATCGCTCTTCGCGGTAATTTTAAATTCGCAATAATTAGTTCTGCGAAATCCTCGGGTTGTAATACCTTTTCTGGATCACCATCCGTGAGGCCAAGATCTTTCGACATATCCGAAGCGATGGTACTTGGCATCAGGGTACATACCCGGATGTTATTTTTACGTACTTCACGCATCAAGGAATCAGCGAATCCAATAACGCCAAATTTTGAAGCGCTATAGGCTGAGGTGGTAGCCGCCCCATTCAAACCGGCGGTAGAAGATACCATCACAATGTCACCTAGGTTTTTTTCAATAAGTTGTGGTAGGATAGCCTTTGTAACAAAATAGGTCCCCAACAGGTTAACATTAATAATTGATGTCCAGTCATTAACGTCCATATCTACCACCGAAGAAAAGGAAGATATACCCGCATTGTTGATTAAAATATCAAAGTAGCCGAAGGTTTCATTGAGATTTTTAACTTCTTGTTGCACGGCAGTGTTGTCAGATATGTCGAATACGCTATAGGTAACCTGTGTCCCTAATTCAGCCAGTTCGGCAACGGTCTGTTTCAACGCAATTTCGTTTCTGCCTGTAATCGCTACATGGACCCCTTCTTTAGCCAATGCAATAGCAATAGCCTTTCCTAACCCCTTTGCCCCACCCGTAACTAAGGCCCTTTTTCCTGTTATATTTTCCATACGATAAAAATAAGAATGATCTCTCGAATTACTGTCAAATGAACCTCAAAAGGCAGTCTATTTAAGCTTTCTGATGAGGTTTTCTATAATGGGATAGGTATTGGCCCGCACTTCATCAAATTGGTCCAAGTGACGCCATTCCGCTTTTGTAATATCTTCAGCTGTTTGAGGAATCAATTTCGGAACTTTATTAACACCCATTTCATACCAATTGGTTGCTTTTAATACAAACTCTCCGTTACGTAAATAGTAGGTATGGTACGATGTGGTTATCTTCTTACCTAAATAATTTATTTTAATACCGCATTCTTCTTCTACTTCCCGTACAGCGGCTTCTTTCATCTTTTCATTGTCCTCAACTTTGCCTTTCGGAAGATCCCATTTGCCTAAACGGTAAATAAAAAGGTAATCTCCATCACCGTTTTTGACTAATCCGCCAGCTGCTTTGATGATTTTAAGTTTGTTTTTTAAATTTTGAAATACAGTTTCGAAATCCCTATTAACATAGAGATATGTTTTCGGAACTTTGTCAATTTCAGATTGTTTGAAAAGTTTTTGAAGTTCAATGTCTTGAATACTAATTGTTTGCGTGTTTTTAGTTTTCGAGGGAACAAAATCTGCTAAAATTAGCAGGGTTTCGTTCATATAAATTTTATAAATTTGCGCCATGAATAATTTAAATGAGGTTGAACAAAAAGTTGCTGAATCCTTATTGCAAATTAAAGCAATAAA
>JAQZAZ010000125.1 GCA_029239355.1 Sphingobacterium sp. | reverse complement strand
TTCTAAATTATTAACACGTTAAAACCAAACGAATTTAATGAAATTTACCTTAACTCCGTTCATTAAGAAGGAGAAAGATTTTCATTCGACCAATTTGGACGCTAACCTAGCGTCCTATATATGGCGAATTTATGAAAAACAAAAGCCTCTTTGTGCGCGCCCATTATCTAGATCTCTCATGAGGATCAACTTAATCACCCTACTACTAGGCCTAGGTCTGTCTCAAGTAGATGCGAACACCTATGCCCAACAGATTAGCTTAAAAAAACAAAAATCGAGTCTGGAATCGATCTTAAAAAACCTCGAAAAACAAAGCGGTTATTCATTTTTCTACAAGAAAAATGAGATCAACCAGATAATCGACTTAACTGCTGAAATCAAGGATACCCCCTTTAAACAAGCGTTAAATGTTATTCTTAACAAAGCAAATCTGTCTTATGATTTTTTTGATAAAACGATAGTTATCAAAAAGAATCAACTTAATAACTTCCAAAAGAGGCCCTCAGTAGCTTTTAGACAAATAAATCAAACGGTTAACATCAACCAACAGATTATTAAAGGTATGGTTATTGACGATAACGGGAAGCCGTTATCAGGAGCAACCTTAAGACTCAAATCTAATGCAAAAAAAGCTGTCGTCTCAGCAGCCGATGGCTCGTTTAATTTACCCCTCAGTGCTACTGGAGAAATTATTGTTGTTTCGTCCGTTGGCTATGATAGTTTTGAGTTCCAAGCCAGATTTACGGAGCATCCTTTTATTGTCAGGTTAAAAAAGACCGAAACTAAAGTTGACGAAGTTGTGGTGACAGGAATGATGATCCGCAAAAAAGAAAGCTTTACAGGAGCTACTGCATCATTCACCGGCGAAGAACTAAAAATAGTTAATAATCAAAACGTAATAGCAAGTTTAAGAGCTTTAGATCCCTCATTCATTCAAATTGAGAATAATGCAATTGGATCTAATCCAAACATGTTACCTACCATCGAGCTTCGAGGACAGACTAGCATTGCTAGTTCAAATCTGCGGGATCAGTTCTCAACAGACCCAAATCAACCTCTTTTCATTTTAGATGGTTTTGAAACTAATCTTAGAACCATTATGGATCTTGATATGAACATTATTCAAGGTGTAACTATTTTAAAAGATGCAGCATCAACAGCCATTTATGGATCTCGTGCTTCAAATGGTGTTATAGTAGTCGAAACGATCAAACCGAAAGCAGGGAAAGTCTTATTATCCTATACGACTGATCTACAAACTCAATTGCCAGATTTATCGAGTTACAATATGATGAACGCAAGGGAAAAGCTAGAATTTGAAAGACTTTCTGGTAGATACACTGCTATCCTCCATAATCAACAGCTGGAATTGGATGCACTTTATAACGAACGTCTTGGGGATGTCTTACGCGGAGTAGATACATATTGGCTAAAAGAGCCTATTCAAACAGGTTTCTCACAACGCCATTCCCTCAGTGCTCGTGGGGGTGAAGGCGCAGTAATCTTTGACATTGGCACTAACTATAAGAAAACAAAAGGTGTAATGAAAGGCTCTGGACGCGAAGACTGGGGAGCAAATATCAATTTAAATTACAGAACAGGAAAAATAAATATTGCGAATAGAGCATTTGTTACTGGATATAAGAGTAATGAATCTCCTTATGGGTCTTTTTCCACTTGGGTAAATACAAACCCATATTTCGAAAAATTGTCTCCCAGCGAAAAGTATCTTGCCTATAGAGCCCCTTCTACAGTGGGTGGTAGCACCCTATCTATATCGAATCCACTATATAACGCAAATCTAAATAGTTTCAATGAGGGAAAGAACTATATCATCAACAATAATTTGATGATGACATACGATATCAACCCTTCTTTACGGTTAACAGCAAGCGGTCAGATAAGCAAAGGGCTAACAAATTCAAATGACTTTACTTCTCCTTTAAATACAAAGTTTGATGGATTAGAAAATGCTAAGAAAGGAAATCTGATACATAGTGAAACTTCTGCATTTAGTTTTACAACAAATGCTATGTTGACTTACTTCAGGACTTTTAAAACAAATCATTCGCTCACAGCAAATTTACGCGGAGAAATAAGTGAATCCCGAAACTCAATAAATGGTTATACTGCGGTTGGATTTCCTGCAGCAAGCAATGGAAATCCAAATTTTGCTTTCGGGTTCCTGACAGATTCCAAACCTTCTGCGTCAAATAGGGTGACGAGAAGGACCTCTATCGTAGGATCCGTAAATTATTCTTATGCACAAAAATACAACCTTGATTTAAACTATAATCTTGACGGCTCTACAAGTTTTGGATCCAATAACTTATTCTCTCCTTATTATTCAGCCGGTATAAGTTGGAATGCCAATAAAGAAAACTTTTTTAAAAATATTCCCTGGGTCAATATCTTACGATTAAGAGGAAATATTGGTATAACTGGGAATCAAAATTTTGGAAATGTAAGCCAATCCGTATTTAATTATAACACAGATATAAATAGGTTTGGACAAGGAATATCATTATCCGCACTTGGAGCGCCAGACTTAGAATGGCAACGCACAAGGCAGATTAGCGTTGGCATGGACGCGACGTTATTTAACAATAAATTGAATGTCCAATTAAACGCATATGATAAATATACCGATCCATTGGTGGTAGCAGTTACTTTACCATCATCAACAGGCCTTTCAGCCTACCCCTTTAATGCCGGAACTCTTGATTATAAGGGTTTAGAATCGACGATAAGCTTCTCTCCTATCTACCGGCCTCAGGACAGAATAGTTTTGACCTTTGGCGTTACGGGATCAATGATGAAGGCTAAATATGCAAATTTTAACAATAAGCTCAACTCATTAAACAATGAGATGCGAGAAAGTAATGCGCTTGTTCGCTATAGAGATGGTTACAGTCCCAATAGTTTATGGGCAGTTAGGTCTCTAGGTATTGATCCGACGACAGGACGAGAAGTGTTCTTAACAAAATCAGGACAACAAACATTTAATTACAATTCGGATGATATAACGTCTGTAGGTAATTCCCAGCCATTAGCAGAAGGAATATTGAGAAGCACATTTGCCTATAAAGGATTTACTGCCAATGTTATGATTAGATATATTTTGAGAAAAGATAATTTCAACACAGCATTATTTAATAAGGTTGAAAATATATCAAAAGACAATGTAGAAAACAATCAAGACAAACGGGCTCTATATGAACGCTGGCAACAACCTGGTGATGTTACACAATTTAAAGCTATCAGCATTACTAACACAACGCCGATGTCTTCCCGATTTATTCAACGTGAAAATTCATTTAGTGGAGAATCGATTAATTTGGGTTATGAATTTAGAAACAAAGGATGGTTAGATCAAGCCAAATTATCATCACTACGTATCAACGCCTTCTTGAATGACATTTTCTATACCTCAACTATAAGAAGGGAGCGTGGTATTGATTATCCTTTTACCCGTTCAGTATCTCTAAGTTTAAACGCTACTTTCAAATAAGATAATGAAAAACAAAATTATAATCCCTTTGCTATTCATAGCGATTAGTCTAGCAAGCTGTAACAAATGGTTAGATGTTAAACCTGAGGACAAATTTATCGAAGAGGAGGTGTTCAAGACGCCCTCTGGATTCTATGATGCATTGAACGGTATTTATTTGAATCTAGGCAGCAATAACTTATATGGTAGAGAAATTAATTTAGAGACACTAGATATTCTCGCACAAACCTATTACATTTCTACCTCTCAAAGTGATCTACGCAAGCAACTCGTCATCTTTAACTATGGAGATAAAGGTGTCAAAGAGAAAATTGATAATATTTGGATAAATTTGTATGTCAATATTACCAATATCAATCGCTTCTTAGAAAATCTTGATACGTATGGCAGTATATTGGATGAACAGACCCTAGCAATGATGCGCGGAGAAGCACTCGCAGCTAGAGCATTTATATATTTTGATTTACTCCGAATGTTTGCACCTGCCTATACTTTGGATCCTGAATCAGAAAGAATTCCATATTATAAGAATACCTCATATGAAGCTGCCCCATACTCAAAGAGTTCTTATGTTTTAAAAAATATTTTAGGGGACCTGCAAATTGCCGAGGATCTTTTACAAAAGTTTGATCCAGTTCTATCGATGGACAAAGTAGATCAAACTACTGGTGCGGTTGAATTAGGGAATAAGCCATTTCTCCAATTTAGGAACTATCACTTTAATTATTTTGCGATAAAAGGTTTACAAGCTAGAATACAATTGTATGCAGGAGACAAAACCGAGGCATTAAAAGCCGCTGAAATTATCATTGCCTCAAAAAATAAATTCCCTTGGATTCAGTCTTCAGATTTAAGCAATACATCAATTATCAACCGGATTTTTTCGAAAGAATTATTGTTTGCTTTTGAAAATCCGAAACTCTATCGAACCTTCGATGAGCTTTTCAACCCAGCGCTTGAAGACCGTTATATTTTATGTTCGGGAACGACTAATAAATTTCTGAATACGGTATATGAAAACTGGGAAAATGATTACCGATATAGCACAAACTGGAGAACAGATGGCGGCAAAACATATCCGGTTTTCTATAAATATCGCGATATCGAAAACAACGTTAACCGAAATTACAGATACACAGTTCCAGGCATTAGATTAAGCGAAATATTTTTAATCGCGGCGGAGAGCGAACAAGATCCGGTTAAAGCATTATCCTACTTGAATGAATTACGCATTAACCGGAATTGTAATGCCTTACCGAACGAAGCTGGTTTATTAGAGAACATAAAAAAAGAGTATCGTAAAGAATTCTATGGGGAAGGACAGTTATGGTACTACTATAAGAGAAATAATGTTCCGACTATAAATGGTGCAACTACGACGAATAAGACCATGGTAGCTGATAATTTTACGTTTCCCATTCCACTTTCTGAAACGGAACCAAGATAAAAATAATGACTATGAAAATATTTAATTTTACCATTCTCTGCGCTATATTATCCTTAATCTCCTGCAAAAAGCAAACATTGGACTTATATTCTGGCAGCAATAACATATATTTTAATAACAAAACAATATCAGGTGCACATCTTCCCAATTCTTCGGGTTATTTATCTATGGGCTATTTTGATTCGATGATAAAAGAAGGCTATTTCGACATTGTGGTAGCATCTACTGGACCTAAGACCGCAAATGATCGCAAATACAATGTCGTTATAGATCCCGCCAGCACCCTATTAGAGGGGCGAGATTATGATTTCTCGGAAAAAGATTTCAGCATTAGAGCGGGGCAACTTAAAGATACTATTAGATTGAAGATATATAGGTCCAAAGAACTTTCAGAAAATACATTGCTATTAAAATTAGATTTAAAGGAAAATGAAAATTTTAAAACTGATATGTATTCGCAAGCTATCGGAAGCGGCAATAGCCAGTATTTAGATTATTATACACAATTTACTTTTTCCGCCAATAATATTCCCGGAACCCCATGGTTTTGGGACCCAGCACAGTCATCAATTGCCAGCTTTATCATTGGATATCTTGGAAATTTTTCAGGAAAAAAACTGAAAATGATTGTTGAGCGATATGATCTCGATATAGATGAAGTAACGTCTACTAATTATGCTCCTAGCACAATCGCTGTACTTGCATGGGGAAAGGGAATGCACTCATACTTGAGCGAAATGGAAGCATTGGGAACTCCAATTCTAGATGAAGATGGCCTGCCAATGAAAATGGGAGTTTATGTACAATAAATAATGATAACAATGAAAAATATATCTATAATTTATAGTGCTATATTGTTTATTACGGTTCTTTTCCAATCCTGTAATAAAGATCTTGGCAATTACAACTATACTGAATTAAGTGAAATTACTATTGAAGGAATTGATTCAAGTTATACAGCATTCAATCAACGGGAATTGAAAATTAATCCTAAAATAACACTGAGCGATAATACAACATTTAATTCCGAGGATTTTAGTTTCGAATGGTTTACGATGAATACCTCTTCGTCAGCCCTTAATGCTGATATTAAAAAAGACCTTGGTACAAACATAAATCTAGACACGACAATTACTTTGCCCCCAGGGTTATACAAATTGTATTATAGGATCAAAAATAAAAAGACTAATTATCAATTTACAAAAACAGCTGATTTAACGGTCACATCCGAACTAGCAGATGGTTGGTTAGTTTTAAACGATATAGAAGGGCAAGCCCACCTCGACATGCTCAGTTATCAGCTCGCGGAAATGAAATACGTACGCTATAAAAATATCATGGAAGTCTATGGAGGTCTAAAACTAAAAGGAAAACCCAAACTCGTTTACTATCTATATAATCGGGATATCTTTAACAATAAATATTCTAATAGAATCTATGTCGGTACCGATCAAGAAACTTTCAGCATAAATAATGAAGCACGTACCTGGACAGATTACCGAAATTTGAAAACTGAGGTTATGCGACCTACGCCAGCTAATTATCATGCTGAAGTAATAAGATCACAGGGAAGCAGCACTTTATCCTATATTCTTGATAACGAAAATATTCTTATGCATGAGAATGTGACGCAAGCAGCAATGTATGGTCCAACATTAAACCGTCTAAGCACTGGATCAAGATTAAATATTTCGAAGTACATGGCAGATTACTCAGGTAATTTCAATGCATTCTTAGTTGTCTTTGACACGGATAATCTACGATTTTTAGTATTAAATGGCACTAATCCAGCATTACTTATACCATCTTCATCTGATCCTGATAAATTTAGCCCCGATAACATGAAAATGGATCTTTTATATATGGAAAGGGCATTAACTGCAACCAATCAATTTTATGCGATCCTTAAAAGTAAAACAACCAATGAAATAAAACTTCTAAGATTTGTCCATAATGGAACAGTATTTAGCCCACTTGAATTTGAAATCGTGAATCAATCAAGCCAACTTGATCAGGCAGAATTTTACGCCGTCGATCCAAATTTTGGATATATTATTTATACTATAGGAAATAAAGTTTTCCAATATAACCCCTTTTCAAAATCGTATACCCAAATTCTGGACCTAGGCTCGAGAAAAATTAGCCTGTTAAAATTTCAAAAGTTAGTTTACAATAAAAACAATACCCGATACAAAGAATTTGCAAAAAAAATGATGATATGCACCTACGATCCTGCTAACCCAAACACAAGTGGAAAGATGGACTTCTACGAAATAAGTTTGTCGGAAATGCCAAAGCGAAGCGAATCATATGACGGTTTTGGCAAAATCGTGGACGTATCATATAGAGAATAACCTAAATAATTAATATTATGAAATATCAAATCATTACAATCATATCCCTGCTATCTTGCAACTTATTATTCGCTCAATCCCCCGTTCAGATCAAGGGGACGTTCGATAAAGAATTTGTCAAACCGGTCAAACTCTTTAAGGTTGTCGAAGGTGATATGGTTGAGATCGCTTCTGCACAACCACAATTGAATAAAAAGTTCGGCTTCACCTTCTATCCTGAGTACGAGGGATTTTATGCTATTGGTTCGGGAACAACAGGCAGTCAAACAGATAATAATATCTTCTATTTTAAGCCGGGCGATCAACTCGAATTGACCGTCTCTGAAAAAAACTACCAATTGACCGGCACAAATAACAGTAAGGAAAACCAGATTCTCAACCGTTGGCACGACGAAGTCAACCCAATAGAACAAAAGGCCTTCAATTGGATGAAAGTCCAAAGTACTTTTGTCGATTTCTTCCCGGATTTAGAGACCGTAGTTGCGAAAGCAAATACTTTCACGAGAAATAATAAAAGTGGAAACTCCAAATTTGACAGCAGATTACAAGATTATATCCAATGGGACCTTGCTGCCAATGCTACAAACTTTCTCAATACCCCACGTTCGGCACACCCTGCAGTAGAAGAATATACGGATTACTACAAGAGTCTCACGTTGACCAATTTTGCAAAAAATGCATCGATAGTCTATCAAATGCCTTGGGGAAATCGCACGTTGGGCGGCATCTCATCGGTAACCCGTCGCACGGCAAATATTCCTTACGAAAAAGGGGTCGCAGGCCTACAAAAAGATATGCAGCTTATTCCCAACGACACCTTAAAAGGAGACGTTGTCTTGAGTTATCTAGCCAGACAAAAAGACTATCCCAGCTATAAGGAAGCTGCAGATAAATACCACTCCTATTTTTTAACAGCAAGCCAAAAGCAACGTGCGACAGGGATCATGAATGACATGGCTCAATTAAAAAGCGGTGACCAGGGGCTTAACTTTTCTTTCCCAGACAATAATGGGAAAACTGTGAAATTCGCTGATTTAAAAGGTAAAGTTGTATTAATAGACGTATGGGCAACTTGGTGCGGTCCCTGTAAAGCAGAGATACCACATCTCAAAAAGCTTGAAAAAGAAATGCACGGAACCGATGTTCAAGTGGTGAGTATCTCCGTTGATGAGGAAAAAGATAAAGCCAAATGGTTAAAAATGATTAAAGACGAGCAACTCGGTGGTCTTCAGCTTTTTGCTTCCGGATGGGGTGATTTTGCCAAATATTACAAAATCACAGGCATTCCACGCTTTATGGTTTTCGACAAACAAGGTAAAGTTGTCACCATAGACTCACCACGTCCATCGAGCCCAGAATTAAAACAACTCCTCGAAAAAGTATTAGCAACGAAATAGGCATGAATAAACTTTGGATTTACTTCCTATTCTTAACGTTATCCCCCTCGCTTCTATCTGCGCAGGGGGACAGCGTTACAATCAAAGGGAAAATAACGTCATCGGCAGTAGAGCCTGTAGCAAAGCTGAGCATATCATTTATCGACACTCAAGGTAAAAGACAAGGTTTCGAAACTCCAGTAAAGGATGGATCATTTGAAATCAAGATCCCAAAACAAGCACAGGTAGTTGATGCTACCTTACGTACCATTGGCAAAGATCCAAATGCCAGCGCATTACAACAGGTCATGCGTCATCCGCTCAATATTTTTATTTCTGAAAATGATATCCTTATAGACGGCAATGCCGAGGAACTTGATTTAGCGCAGGTCAAAGGTGGAGAGGAAAACAATAAATATAATAACCTGCGTCAGTCTACAGCTGAATTTGTAAAGCAAAAAAATACATTATACAATCCTATTCTCCAGGGAAAGATAAGCACCGAATCTACAGAAGGCAAAATCATACTCGAGCAGCTTAGTCAATTGGGCAAAAAGGAAATTGATCTTCAGAAAAAATATATAGAAAATCATCCTAAGTCCTATGTCAGTCTGTTTTTGCTACACAGAATGAAGTCAAGCTATACTTCCGAATACTATAAATTAGCATTTAACCGTCTTGATTCCAACTACAAATCAACAGACATGGGTAAAGCAATCGCGTCGACAATTGCAAAAGAAACCGTGACCGCGAAAGGGAAAGCGGCACCCCTATTTACACGGACAACTGCCCACGGAACTCTTTTTAAATTAGAAAAGATGCAAGGCCGCGTAATTCTGTTGGACTTTTGGGGCAGTTGGTGTGGCCCCTGCCGTGCAAGTATGCCACACCTCCAACAGCTTTACAGTCGTTACAAAAACAAAGGCTTTGAAATTATCGGTATTGCCCAAGAACGAGGTAAAACACTTGATGAGTCAAAAAACAGCTGGTACAAGGCTATAGAAGAGCTCAGTTTACCTTGGACAAATGTGCTAAATAACGAGAACAAGGAGGAAATGGATATTGTAAAAGAATATCAGATCAGCGGTTTTCCAACAAAAATTCTAGTGGATGAAAATGGAAAGATCATTTTACGGGTTATTGCCTCAGCAACAGATGACATTGACATTGCACTGAAAAGCATCTACGGCTACTAACCTAATGAGATCAATTACTAAAGACAATAACTTAAAACCATGCCTTACAAACCAATAATCAAAGCTGGAAGTCTCTTACTGTTAACTATCTGGGCATCATGGTCAAAAGCTCAGCTAGCGGCACAATTACCAGCCAAATTACTCGCATGCTTTGAACAGAAAGACACCTCTATGATAACAGGCGAACTCGCACCAAATTTTTCCGTAGCAGGACATACTGGTGCAGGAGCAAGCTTCCGCTTAAACCAAATTGTCAAAAATTACCCCCTAAAAGCCGTACATATTCTATCGGACAAGAAAACAACAAGAGGAACACTACTTCTAATTGAGGTCACAGATATAAAGGGTAAGACAACAAGCAATCAGGCACTAGTTGATCATAAGGGAAAACTAATTTACTTCAGCCTTTTTGATCAGCTTTATGGATTAAAAAGAGAAAGTAAGCCCAAATTACGGGCGGTCATTCCATTTGAAAACAAGAATGGTTCCATTTACCTGCAGGTAAAAATCAATAGATACGAAAAGCCATTAAGACTCCTTTTTGACACCGGAGCAGATGGCATGGCTGTCAACCAGCAACTTGCTGATGCCATTGGCCTAAAGGTAACACGTGAGAACAATGTTTCAGTAGTCGGTGGCAATACAAAGATTCAGGTATCTGATAATAATAGTATTCTATTGGACACGCTTAAGCTAGCGGGACAGGGTATCGCTATCTTTCCCGAAATGGGTAAAGAAGGAGATGGGATTATCGGTAATACATTGATACGCCAATTTATCACGCATATCGACTACGATAAAAACACGATTTCATTGTACGATTTCGGAGATTTTCAATACAAAGATAAGGGAACTGCAGTACCGATTACAATGCCTGCCGGTGTAATGATATTGCTCGGACAGCTTGAGATCGTCAAGGACAAGAGTTACTCGGGGCATTTTGTTTTCGACACAGGCGCTTCCTATGACCTGATTTGCTTCCGTCCTTTTGTACGCCAAAACAAACTGCTGGTCAGCGGATTCAAACCCGAGGCTCAGGCCGCAACAGTAAGCATGGGAGTTTCCTCTCCCACCTTTGCGGGCAAAAGCTACCAATTTGCCATTTCTCCACTACCCCCAATGCAGGGCTTGCCTATCACACTAATGGGCGGCAGTGCTGGAAATGAAAAATGGCAACCTGGTTTCGATGGTTCAATTGGGGTGCGCCTATTAAGTCGCTATAATATCACCATAAATTTGGCAGAAAGTGAGGTATATTTCTCCCCAAATAGATTACATGCCCATCCACAGGATTTTTTAGTTAAGAGTTATCAGTTTGGCTGGGACAATGCCGGGCAGTTGAAAGCACTTGGTGCTGTAGGTGCTACTGAAAATCCAACTGGCCTGAAAACAGGCGATTTGATTCAACGTATAGACAAATATACGGTCGATCAATTGAAAAAAAATCCAACCCTGATAGATGAGATTCGATTAAAAGCAGTAGGAGAATCTATTTCGATTACCACGACTGACGATAATATCGTAAACATCTAATCACACTAAAAAGATATACTACCCTTAATTCTCAAAAAAATTATATGAAAAAGCTTATTTTTTATATTATCATAGCCTATTACGGCATATTTTTTTCAAACGTGGCAATTGCCCAGGAAAAAATCTTCCAAGGTAGCTATGCGGAATGTCAAGCTCAGGCAAAAAAGGAAAACAAACTCATTCTGATAGATCTGTACTTTGTTGGTTGTATGCCTTGTGCAGAAATGGACAAACAAGTATTCCCAGATCCAGTTGTTATGAAGGAACTCAACGACAATTATATTCTGTACAAAACAGATGTCATGAAAGAGACAGACGGGAAGAAATTGGCCCGTAAGTACGCTGCCCCAGGATTTCCGACCTACGTCATTGTAAGCCCCGAAGGCAAAACAATACTGACTGAATCAGGTTTCTTTGGTGCAGACCGATTTGTCCCTTTGTTAAAGGAAGCTGTCCAGCGAAATAAATCAAACCAATACCTCGCATTTAACAATACTTTGGACAACAATTATCCTGCAGCATACAGCGAGCGTTTTATAAAAACCGGAGAAAAACATGATTTTGCAGAACTAGAAGGATATCTCGAGCAACAAAAGGACCTGTTCAATGAGACAGCCTTCTTAGCCAATAGCGTCACTTACTTTACGAAATACAATAATTGGGCTTATGACAATCTTCCAAGATTGATTAAACTATACGGCGGGAATCTACTGCGCAACAAAATTTCAACAATTGCCAAAACAAAAAGTAAAAAATACGGGGCAGCACAGCAATTGGATAGTTTAACGACCATGCTAGCTTATATACGGCCCACGTTCAATGAAAAATTATGGGAGGTATTTTTACCAGGGTTTGTTACCAGTTACTATGCCAGCTCCCAAAATGCGGCCACCTATTTTTCGCTGATTGACGAATATAAGCTCTATACCACTTGGGATGAACGCAGTAACGCTTTCGGACCGGTCATTATTGATCAGTCAAAAAATCCTGAAATCCTGAAATCCATACGAGCTGAATATCTAGCCGCAGAGCAACGAAAAACATTGGATCCTGTGGACAGTTATCGGCTAATCCTATTACATTACTATTTAAAAGATTTTGAT
>JAQZAZ010000124.1 GCA_029239355.1 Sphingobacterium sp. | reverse complement strand
TTTGTAAAAGTGATCTTCGATGTAGTGTCAGGGACATTACTTATACAAACTAATATTTTCATATACGATTGGTTTTACCCAAACTTACCATATTTTCTGCCAATTAAAAAGTCCACACGTGCGTGAAATTTCCATGCAATAGTAATCTTATGTGCTGTGTTATTTTTAATTTATTTCAATTTTATCATTAAAATTTATTGTTTTTGTAATTTTAGTATGATTATTTGATGTTTTTATTAAATATCACCAAGATTCGTATTCTTTTTTTTAATGAAAGATTTGCGTCAATATAGTGTCATTTTATATGCTAGCATAGTAATATGAACAAATGCTCCCTGCTTCTAATCAGCTATGTTTGATCGCAGCTTTATCCAGATGAGTAGGAGGATGCCAAATAACAGCTGACAGGGTAAATGATCAATCTGGCATGACCTTATTCCGGCTATTGGGACCGTAATTCAATAAAAATAATTATTTGCAGGTTGACAGATGAACGTAATTTTAGTTAAGTTTGAAATAAAAAAGATATGTCGACACGATTGGATCAACTCAACGAATTTTTGAAGGAGAGCCCCGAAGATCCTTTTTTAAAATATGCCATAGCTGCGGAGTACCTGAAACAAAATGAGGAGCAGGAAGCTTTGGAGAGATTTGAGCAGCTGATAGATAAACATCCTGATTATGTAGGAACGTATTATCATCTGGGTAAATTATATGAAAAACTGGACAAACCGGAACTTGCGATCATAACATATAAAAGTGGAATTGACATTGCCCGTAAAAGTCGTAATTTCCATGCCTTGGGTGAGTTACAAGGAGCTTTATCATTTTTGGTAGAGGATGACGACGATGATTTTTAATCCATTCTAAATTTTTGGTATCTAATTTGTTATGAATTTTATGGGTGTAACTATTAGATGCTGATTTTTTTGAATTTGGAATGAGATGAAAAGGTTTATTTGGACGGTGGGATTGTTGGTGATGATTGCGCTGGCGGGATGTGATAATCCGAAACAGAGTGTAGCGGTTTATAAAGATAATTTGCAGGAATTAAAAGGAAGAGACAAAGGTGAAATTGTGATTGGAGAGTATAAAGGGATAATGCCTTGTGCTGATTGCGATGGTATAGAAACTCTTATTTCCTTACATCGGGACAATACGTATAAATATTCGTCCAAATACCTCAACAAAAGTGATGATGTTTTCGTGCGCGAAGGGAAATGGAAATTGGACGGGAATATTATTACGTTGGATGGGGTTGATTACAAATTCAAATTGGGTAATCATATCTTGAGTCAGTTGGATCTATCAGGCAATGATATTACTGGCGATATTTCCAAATACTATGTCCTGACGAAGAACTGAAATCTGGTGATGTTATAAAATTTATATAAAAAATCCGAAGAGAATTCTCTTCGGATTTTTTGTTTTTTATATCTTTTGTCTCTAGGTGTTTTTTGAACAAAGCTCTTTTAAAGTCGACACAACGAAATCCACTTCCTCTTTTGTGTTGTTTTTGCAAAAGGAGAATCTGACCGAAGGGCGGTCTGACTTTGTTTTGATAGCACCGAGCACATGTGAACCGATATCTGTTCCCGAGCTACAGGCACTCCCGCCCGAACAAGATATGCCTGCAATATCCAGATTGAATAATAACATATCGGCAAGATCACTGCATGGGAAAGATACATTGAGTACAGTGTATAAAGATTTTTCCGGTTCGATAACCCCGTTGAATTCGATGTCTGGAATGGCTTTTTGCAGCTCTTCAATCATGTATGATTTAAGCCCTTGGATATAAGTATGATGTTCTTCCATATGTTCATAGGCAAGTTCAAGAGCCTTAGCCAGGCCAGCTATACCATACACATTCTCAGTTCCACCACGCATATTCCGTTCCTGCGCGCCGCCGTATATCAAAGGTTTGATTTTATTATTTGCGTTGATATAAAGGAATCCCACACCTTTTGGGCCGTGAAACTTATGGGCAGCACCGGTAACAAAATCAATTTTAAGATGACCTAGATCATGTGGATAATGCCCCATGGTCTGTACAGTATCCGAATGGAAGATCGCGTTATATTGCCGGCATAATTCCGAGATACGTTGAATGTCATTGAGATTTCCGATCTCGTTATTGGCGTGCATAATGGAAACAAAAGTGCGGGGATTTTTGCTCAGGAGCTCTTCCAGTTGATTAAGGTCTAAATTACCCTTATCGTCCACATCGAGTAGGTCAAGATGAACTTTTCCCGCCTTTTCAAGTTCTTCCAGCGTATGTAAAACAGCGTGGTGTTCTATCGGTGAGGTAATCGCATGCGTAATGCCAAAGTCAGTGATCGAACGTACAATGGCCATATTATCGGCTTCGGTTCCGCCCGAAGTAAAGATAATTTCTGCCGGAGATACGTGGAGTAGGTTAGCAATTGTCTTTCGTGCTTTTTCTACTATTGTTTTTACTTGTCTTCCGTGACTATGGATAGAAGATGGATTTCCAAAATTATTGTCCATCACATCTACCATTACTTTTATAACTTCAGGATCTAAGGCTGTAGTCGCTGCATTGTCAAAATATACTTGCATGCTGCAAAATTACAAATCTCAGAAGTAAATCAAATGCATTATGGTTTATTTTTAATCAGAATTTGGTCTTTTTTTTATCAATATAAAAAATCCACCCAAAGCGATTGCTAAACCAATGTAGGCAGCGATATCTCCAACTTTGGTATAGGTTGTCAGCTCTTCATTTAAATTGATCTCCTGGTTCAATGCTGCGGGTACCCACCATTTAGTCTGCTGTACAATATCGCCACGTTGATTGATGAAGCCAGATATTCCGGTATTTGCCGAGCGGGCAACCCAGCGCCGATTTTCAATGGCCCTTAATTTTGCATATTGCAAATGTTGATCTTTTCCCGAAGTATTGCCCCACCAGCCATCGTTGGTGATGATAGCGATAAACTGAGCTCCCTTTTTCACGTATTTAGCCACATAATCACCCCAGATGGATTCATAGCAGATCACTGGCGCAGCACCGATACCACTTTGCGCGTAGAAAACCGAAGGCTCGGCCTGTTTCCCGTAACCGCCTGTCGTACCACCAAAAGCCTTGAACAAAGGTTTTAAAAAATTCATTGCCGCTCCAAAGGGCATCTGCTCGACACCGGGTACCAATTTGGACTTGTGATAAAATTGTAGTTTGGATGAGTAATCGATCAATGTTGCCGCGTTAAAGTTGTCCTGATAAATATTCGGGGCAATTTCACGTGCAGTTGCTGTCTTTGCATAATTGTACAATTGATAACTCTCTATGCCTGATAAGACATTACCATTTTTGTACTGATCCAAAAACTGCAGAATCCGTTGATAGGAATAAGTTTCGCGCAGGTTTTCTTCATCAAAATCACCGTTTTGTGAAAGAGCAGTTTCGGGCCAGATAAAGAACTCCGTATTGGGTTTGGCCACTGAGCTTGAAAGAGTAAACAAGGTGTTTAATTGTTCTTCGGGGCTAAGCTGAAACTTGATATAAGGATTCACATTTGGCTGCACCACCACGACTTGAGCCGGGTTTTCATGCTCCTCGTAGTTGAAATAACGAGTCAAAGAATAGGCAACCGGAACCAGTATGACCAAAATCAAACCAAGGATGAGCAGAGTTCTGTTTTTGAGCTGAAAGATTCCCTTCCGGTTGAGATAAAATACGAAAACTAAGATATTGACCAGCCAAATCCATATAGATCCGCCGTATACACCGGTCATGTCGTACCATTGGATCAATTGATGAAAGTTGGCAAATCCATTGCCTAAAGTCATCCATGGAAACGCTAGATCCCAAGAGGCGTGCAAAAATTCATAGCTGATCCAGAATCCCATTAATCCGACAAGAGAAAATAAAATTGTCGTTTTACGCCGCAACCGATAATATAAGGTGAACGCAAGAGCCATTAGCGCTGCCCCCAGGCAGAACGGTATCAAACTGATCAGAATTGCAGCAAAAGGAGGCATCACTGCTGAGATCGAATTGTAAACCCAGTAAATGGATGCAGTGTTCCAGACCACAGCCGTCAGACCTGCGGTCAGAAATATTTTTTTACCCTTCCTTTTGATGGTTTCGCTGCGTATGATGTTTTCCAGTGCAATCAATAAGGGCAGGAATCCGATAAAGAGCAGTACACTGGAATAGGGGATGGGAGGCCATCCCAGCCACAATAAAAAGGCACTTAAAAGTGCCAATAAATAGTTATTCTTCACAATATCCGCCTATTTTATAAACTGGATAAAACTTCTCTTTTCTTTTGCTCATATTCCTCCTGTGTGATCAGTTGTCTATCAAAGAGTGTCTTTAGTTTTTTAAGCTTTAAGGTAATTTCATCATCCTCTTCTTCGATAGTTGGAGTTACAGGAGCGGAAACAGGTGTCGCTGGTGGAACCACGGGTGCCGAGAAAACAGGTTGTGCTACTGGCGCAGGAGGGGTAACGACCGGTGCTGGAGTCGGCTGATTGTCTTCAACCTTCTCAACAATAACCTCCCGAGGGCTGCTAGGGGCGATTACGATCTTTTCCTTTTCAGCGGCTAGCTCTGTTTTTTTATAATTTTCAAGAGCAGCTTTAATATATTGGTAGAGTTTTCTGGCCTGAACTTTTGGAATATAGTCAATACTCAAATTCTCTCCAGTAAACGGAATGACGGTGACCTTGGAACCAAAAATTTCCTCTTTGAAGGCAATATCCTTAATATCCTGCCAGCCGAAAATTTCAAAATCTGTCGCCAGACCCAATTTGGTAAATTCGCACATAAAGATGCGTTTATTACTGATCGTGATACTGTCTGGTAAAATTGTTACCGCCGGTTTCTTTTGTACGGCGATATAATCTATTTTTTCTCCTGGAGTAAGCATGTCCTGGACTTTTGTAATCAATTTTTCAATGATTTTTATATCCTGTCCGTCCTGTGCAAATTGTTCCATGTTCATGTCAAATACGTTTTAGTAATCAAAGATTGTCAAAATTTATTCCAATCCACCTACACAAAATACAAATTCTCCTTTGATTGGATTGTTTTCAAAGTGTAATTTTAAATCAGTTAATG
Organism: Sphingobacterium sp.; assembly: GCA_029239355.1. Taxonomy (GTDB): domain Bacteria; phylum Bacteroidota; class Bacteroidia; order Sphingobacteriales; family Sphingobacteriaceae; genus Sphingobacterium. Next base: position 7,448 of record JAQZAZ010000124.1, on the reverse strand, counting down.
TTCCGCGGACATTTTCCTCATACAGCTTGCTTAATTCCCTAGAAATGGAGGCCTGCCGTTCTGCACCGAAAATCGTAATAAACTCTTCAATTGTCTTGAGGATACGATGTGGTGATTCATAAAAAATCATTGTTCTCCTTTCTTCTGCTAATGCCTTTAAGCGAGTTTGGCGTCCCTTTTTTACAGGCAGGAAGCCCTCAAAGCAGAAGCGGTCATTAGGTAGTCCTGAGTTAACGAGTGCTGGTACAAAAGCTGTGGCACCGGGTAGACATTGTACCTCCAACCCTTCTTTAAGAGCAGCCCGCACCAATAAAAAACCGGGATCGGAGATCGCCGGTGTTCCAGCATCCGATATAAGGGCAATATTTTGTCCTTCTTTCAGAAATTTGATGATTTCAGAAACTGCTTTATGTTCATTATGTTGATGATGTGCAAATACCTTTTTATCTATCCCAAAATGCTTTAAAAGGGGAGCACTTGTTCTTGTATCCTCTGCTAAGATGATGTCTACTTCTTTCAGAATATTGACTGCACGGAAGGTCATGTCCTCCAGATTGCCAATAGGTGTTGGAACTAAATATAACATGGTCAAAGTTAAGTTTTTTTTACTATATAATATGCGCTAAAACATTCTGTCTCTTTTGAAGTTATTTTCTATATAAATGCAAGGATAAGTTATGCAATACATTGAAAAAATACAAGCACATCTAGGTGCAGAATCAGATTATCTGTTGGCGTTTGACAAACCTGCGGTTTCTAAAACGATGCTCCATCTTCCCGAAGCGACATTCATTGATCAGGTATATGGTGTTAGCGACCGCACACCACAGGTGCTACGCAGTTTAGGGCAGCTTTTTGGAACCGGCCGGTTGGCCAATACCGGGTATCTATCCATATTGCCAGTAGATCAAGGGATTGAGCACAGTGCAGGGGCATCTTTTGCACCCAATCCGCAATATTTTGACCCCGAGAATATCGTGAAATTGGCGCTGGAGGGGAATTGTAACGCTGTGGCATCGACTTTTGGAGTTTTAGGTTCGGTATCGCGAAAATATGCGCACAAGATTCCGTTCTTAGTGAAAATAAACCATAATGAATTGTTGACTTATCCCAACCGTGCCGACCAAATTCTGTACGGAACCATACGCGAAGCTTGGAACATGGGAGCAGTGGCCGTTGGCGCGACTATTTATTTCGGTTCAGAAGAGTCTGACCGTCAGATTATCGAAGTGGCAAAGGCATTTGAGGAAGCACATTCACTTGGTATGGTTACGGTATTATGGTGCTATCTGCGAAATTCGGCGTTTAAGGTAGGCGATAAAGACTATCATTTAGCTGCGGATTTAACGGGACAAGCCAACCATCTTGGTGTGACGATAAAGGCGGATATTATTAAACAAAAACTTCCCGAACTGAACGGTGGGTTTAAAGCCCTTAATATGGGTAAAAGTAGTTATGGAAAATTAGATGAACGCATGTATACGCAGTTGTCATCAGACCATCCGATTGATCTATGCCGTTATCAGGTGCTCAATTGTTTCGCCGGTAGGGCAGGGTTGATCAATTCAGGTGGAGCATCGGGCCAGAATGACATACAGGAAGCTGTGAAAACCGCTGTGATCAACAAAAGAGCCGGAGGGACAGGTTTGATATCCGGTCGCAAAGCTTTTCAAAAACCAATGAACGAAGGTGTAGAATTGCTTCATGCAATCCAAGATGTCTATTTATGTAAAGAAGTTACAGTAGTATAAGATGTGTAGTGGATAATCACTGTATTTATTGCCAAAAAAGTGGCAATTTTCACTATCTTTGTTCACTATTTTTAAATAACACATTTATATTATGTTGCAATTGAATTATATCCGTGAAAACAGGGATACGGTTATCGAAAGATTGGCTGTCAAGCATTTCAAGGAAATTGGATTGGTCGATGAAATCATCAGTTTAGATGAAGACCGTCGTAAGATCCAAGCGGAATCGGATGCACTTTCGGGAGAAGCTAATGCGGCAGCAAAGCAGATTGGAGATCTGATGCGCCAAGGGAAAAAAGAAGAAGCTGAAGCCGTTAAATCCCAATCGTCCGGATATAAAGAGCAGGTAAAGCAACTATTGGACAAATTAGGGGCGATTGAAATCGAGCTGAATGATAAGATTGTTCAACTGCCTAATTTACCGCATCAAACCGTTCCCGTCGGTGTAAGTGCCGATGATAATGAGGTGGTTTTAACAAATGGTGAGATTCCGGCTTTAGCAGAAAATGCATTGCCACATTGGGAGTTATTAAGCAAATACGATATCGTGGATCTCGAGCTTGGCGTAAAAGTTGCCGGTGCTGGATTTCCGATTTATAAAGGTAAAGGAGCAAAGTTGCAACGTGCATTGATTAATTTCTTTTTGGATCAGGCAGCGGAGCAGGGATATGAAGAGGTGCAGGTGCCGATCTTGGTTAATGAGGAATCAGCTTTCGCTACAGGACAGTTACCGGATAAGGAAGGTCAGATGTATTATGTCAACAATGACAATCTTTATTTGATCCCCACAGCGGAGGTTCCGGTTACCAATATTTACAGAGATGTGATTGTCAAGGAAGCGCAGTTCCCGATTAAACATTGTGCCTATACACCATGTTTCCGTCGTGAAGCGGGATCCTATGGTGCCCATGTGCGTGGTTTGAATCGTCTACACCAGTTTGATAAGGTAGAAACTGTACAGCTGGTTCATCCGGAAAAATCGTATGAGGTGCTGGAAGAAATGAGCCTATATGTACAAAGTTTGCTTCAGCATTTAGAACTCCCTTATCGTGTATTACGCTTATGTGGTGGCGATATGAGTTTCACTTCCGCACTGACTTATGATATGGAGGTGTATAGTTCAGCGCAAAAACGTTGGTTAGAAGTCTCTTCTGTATCCAATTTTGAAACCTATCAAGCCAATCGCCTGAAAGTACGTTTTAAAAATTCAGATGGCAAAATGCAATTGGCCCACACATTAAATGGTTCAGCTTTAGCTCTGCCGCGTATCGTTGCTGCGATCTTGGAGAACAACCAAACGGATAAAGGAATTCGCATACCTGCAGTTTTGGTTCCTTATACCAAATTCGAATACATCGATTAAGCGAACGTATTGCATAACGAATCCGTGATCTTGGATTTGCTAGAAAGAGACTTTACACATTCGGGTAAAGTCTCTTTTTTTGAATAACTCGTTCAAAATAACTTTAGAATCGTTATAAATTACTCTTTTTTTTTACGATGAATAATAAGGAAATGTCATGTTAATGTTTTCTTAATACATTGTTAATGTTTTGTTAAATATATATGATTCCGTATAAAATTCTGTTTTGAATTTATTTGAAGAGTTTTTATTCTAAAATGAATCTTGCGTTTGAATTTGTAAGATACTGAGGTCTTTATTGCTGTATTTTTTGTTTTTAGGAGCGAATGTTAAAAAACTTGTAAAAGCAACTTTGGCTTTCTATATTTGAAACCGTTAATAAAAATCGCACTAACTATTATATACTGTAAATGCTGAAAAGAGCAAATTTACAGCTGGATATTTATCTAAGGACTGACTCTACATCTACCTAGAGCTCGCTTTCCCAATAATATTTTCAACTGTTATCACATGAATGGCAATGTGCTATTTGCATATTTCTGTTTATTGTCTAAACAATGTCTGTTTAGACAGTTATGTTGACGGATATAATTTATATCAATATATAGGATTAGAAAAATAATAAAATTAACTAACTAAAACATGAAACAAACATTACTAAGTTTTCTTGTTGGCGGAATGATCTTGACTTCGGTCGCATTCGCACAGGAAAAAAAGATTAGTGGTCGTGTTACATCTGCTGATGGTAAAGCAATACCTGGGGTGACAGTAGTTGTACAAGGCACTAATCAAGCGACACAAACAGATGCTGATGGTAATTATTCTTTGAATGTGCCTGCAGGCAAAGTTGTCGTCTTCCGTTCAGTTGGTTTTGATGATAAAACCATTATTGTTAATAACAATAGCACGGTATTTAACGTCTCTCTTTCGGGTCAGGACAATGCCTTGGAAGAGGTGGTTGTGACGGCGAATGCGATTAAACGTGAAAAAAGAACATTAGGTTATTCAGCACCGACTATCAATAGTGAAGAATTGACAAGTGGTAGAAATGCAAGTGCGATTAACTCATTAGCTGGTAAAGTAGCTGGTGTGAATATCACTTCGACATCTAATTCTCCGGGTAGTTCTTCCCGTGTGGTATTACGTGGTGGATCATCTATTGCTGGAAATAATCAAGCGCTGATTGTTGTAGATGGTGTGCCAATTGACAACTCAAGCGTAATTGGAGGAGCATCTTCACTTGCTAGCGTTGATTTCGGTAACCGTGGTAATGATATCAATCCAGATGACATTGCATCCGTTACTGTCTTAAAAGGTCCCGCTGCTGCCGCTTTATATGGCTCAAGAGCATCAAATGGTGCGTTGATCATTACCACCAAAACAGGTAAACAAGGAGGTGGTAAAACTGATATTTCTTTTAGTTCTTCAAATACGTTTTCATCTATTTTAAAATTACCTGATTTTCAAAATGAATATGGACAGGGAGCATCTACTTATGATAGTAAGGGGAATTTAGTATTCGTAGATGATCCAAAGGAAAACTGGTCTTGGGGCGCACCATTTACTGGTGAAATGAAGGAATGGGGACAAGCTATCGATGGCAAACGTTTGTCGAAGCCGTATTCAGCTGTTAAAAATAATGTACGAGACTTCTTTTCAACAGGTATTGCTTCAGATAATAACTTAAGCCTTTCTGGCGGTTCGGAAAAAAGCACTTTTTATTTAGGGCTGAATTCTTTGAATTCTAATGGTGTTTATCCGGGAAACAAAGATACGTATAACAAGTACGGTGTTAGATTTAATGGAACTACAGAATTTTCCAATAAATTCTATGCTGGGATTTCAGCTAATTACAATAAGATCAATAGTAATAATATTGGTGGTGGGCAAGGAGATGCTTCGGTGTATAACAACTTATTGCAAACACCAAGAGATATTCCTGTTACTGACTTAAAAGATCTAAATAATCCTTACTTTGGTTATGGCTATGTTGGGGCAGACGGCGTTGATCACAGTGATAGATTTGGTTACTATGGAGCATACACAATGAATCCTTATTGGGTGCTTCAAAACTATAATAACTATAATGACGTTAATCGTGTTCAAGGTAATTTTAATATAGGTTACAAACCTTTTGAATGGTTAGATATCAAAGAGCGTGTAGGTGTTGATCATTATTCTGATCGCAGAAGATCTGAATCACCCAAATATACTTTCTTCCCAGCGGATAATACTACGGATAATTATTCGGATTCAAATGTCCGGACTAGCAATGGACAATATCGTCTGGATCAATATAATGTGACCGAAGTAATTCATGATTTTATGGTTACTGCTAATCATAAATTTAATGAGGACTTTGATGCGTCGTTAATGATTGGTAACAATATCAGACAACGTTATGCCACAGTGAATAGTACGGCGACAAATGCAAGTGGTGGATTGGTAAAACCAGGATGGTATAATTTGGCAAATTCGTTGGGACCATTGGATTTAATTGAAGATTCATGGGAAAAACGTAGGTTAGTTGGTGTATATGCAGACTTAAACTTGTCTTACAAAAACTTTTTGTTTTTGCAGGCCACAGCTCGTAATGATTGGTCATCTACCTTGCCAAAGAAGAATAATTCGTTCTTCTATCCTAGCGTGAGCAGCTCATTTGTATTTTCTGAGTTGATGAGTCCAGATGCAAAGAGAATCTTGAGCTATGGTAAAGTGAGAGCCAATATTGCGAAGGTAGGTAGTGATACCGATCCCTATAAATTACTGACTACCTTCCGTAGGGGTGAAATTGACGGAAATTTTGGTAGTACGACATTTCCATTTGGTAATGTTTATGGCTTAATGGCAAATTCAACTATCGGAAATTCTGAATTGAAACCTGAGATTACAACATCTTTTGAAGTGGGTACAGAGTTGGGATTTTTTCAAAACAGATTGTCTGTAGACTTTACCTACTATAAAAATAGTTCAAAAGATCAGATCTTGAGCATTCCGATTGCTAACTCCACAGGATTTGGCTTCTCAGTAGTTAATGCTGGTAAAATAACGAATAACGGTGTTGAGCTGGCTTTAAGAGGCACACCAATCAAAACACAGGATTTTACTTGGGAGCTGATGGGTACGTTTACCAAAAACAACAATAAAGTCGTCGAGTTAATGGAAGGTGTTGACCAAGTTACTTTGGGAGGCTTCTCGGGAATGTCTATCGTTGCGGCAAAAGGTCGTCCATATGGTGAGTTCTATGCAATTGCTAACCAAAAAGATGATCAAGGACGAACAATTGTTGATCAAGAAACAGGATTACCAATTCCTACGACGGAAGCTCAATACTTAGGAAGTTATAATCCTAAATTCCAAGCATCTTTGGGAACTACTTTAAGCTATAAGAATTGGTCTCTAAATACGTTGTTCGATATGAAACATGGTGGTGTTTTCTTTTCACGAACAAAAGACATTATGGCTTTTACGGGTACTTCTGCTGAAACTGGTGGCGAACGTTTTGCTCAAATTTTTCCAAATTCTGTTTATTTGGATGAGAATGGCAATAGTGTAGTTAATACTACAGCCAAATACGATAAAGTCGATTATTATCCTTACCTGGAAGCGGGCGAAAATGTTGTAGATGCTTCGTACATCAAATTACGTAGCCTAGCAATCTCTTATAAGTTCAAAAAGGATCAATTGAAAAATACACCTTTTGGAGATGTAACTGTTGGGCTGTTCGGTAATAACTTATTTATTTGGACGCCTAAAGAAAATAAATATGCTGATCCGGAAGTTAACTCTGCCGGTGCAGGAAATGCGCAAGGATTTGACTATACTGCCCAACCCTCATTGCGTAATTACGGAGTTAATGTAAAGGTTTCATTCTAAGATTTTTAAGATAAAAAGAAATGAAAAGAAATTTTAAAAAAATTGTATTTGCGTTCCTACTAGGTACAATAGCATTTACAAGTTGTAATAAATATCTGGATATTAACCAGAATCCAAATTATCCAGAGACAGCTGAGCCTCGTCTCTTGTTGCCAACAGTGCAAGCAAGTATCGGACAGATCATCGGCAATCAATTGCAGGTATATGGAGGATTATGGTCTCAAGTTTGGACACAAAATCCAACTTCCTCTCAATATATTACTATTGATCAATATAATGTTAAAAGTACAGCTACAAATAGCGTATGGTCTAACATGTATCGTTACGCTCTTTATAATGCACAGGTAATTACTAAATCTGAAAGTACATTAGATAATTATTATAAGGGGATAGCATACATCTTAAAGGCCTACACTTTTCAATTGGCAACAGACGCTTTTGGCGACGTACCTTTAGAC
>JAQZAZ010000123.1 GCA_029239355.1 Sphingobacterium sp. | reverse complement strand
TACAAATTTGTGCGCTAAGTTAAATCCCGCATAATGTTTCTGCTGTAAATAATTAAATTTATAGCCATTGTTATCAATGGTCTCAATGCCGCCCTTTCCAGTGCCGATCCATATTTTACGTTGGGAGTCTATGTAAACCATATAAATGGTCTTGCTGTTTAGTAAAAATTTTGCGGGTTGTAGATCACTTTTGTTTTCTGCTTTTCCATGAGATAGGTTAAGAATAAAAATACCATTGTTTTGCGTGGCTAACCAAAGTTTGTTTTGCCCCTCCAGCGTCAGCATGTTGATCTGACTTGACTTAAGCTCCTGTGGATACAAGGACGAAAGCATATGCTCTTTGATTTTCCAAACAAATAGTCCCTCGTAATTACCAATAAAGAGTTCACCGCTGTTTGTGCTAGCCATACAGGTTGCACTCGTAATAGCCTTTGATACAAGGTTCAACTGTTGTGTTTTTTTCTCGAAAGTATATAAACCGCTTCCCTCTATAAAAACCCATACCCGGCCGGTCGCGTCAATGTGCGTGGCCGATACATGGTAGTATAAGCTGGATAGGTTCGATTTATAATCTTTAAAAGCAATTTGTATGGCATATGCTTCTTGATGACTTTTGTAAAATAGCCCCCAGCCGTTTGTGCCTATATAAATATTATTGTCACTATCGATTTGAATGGATTTCGTGTCAGCATTGAGATGATATGACTGTTTTGATTTTTGGTCTATATAATTTAAACGGGTGAAGGTGTCAAAGTTTCGGTCGTAGATTCCAATCCCTTGCCCAGTTCCTATCCATAATTTTTTATTGTGGTCTTCTGCTATACAATAGATATAATTATGCGGAATGCTATTTTCATTATTTAGCTGGTTTCTATAGGTTTTTATATCATAACCGTCGAATCTGTTTAGTCCGTCGAAGGTACCAAACCACATGTAGCCCTGACTATCCTGAAATATAGATTTCACCGAACTATTCGATAAACCTTTATTCATCTCCTTGGGAAATTGCGCACTTGTCAGCATGCTTGTGTGAACAAGAATGAGAACAAATACCAGGATCAAGGCCTGACGAAAATATAGGAGTCTGTTCAAACTAGGCATGTTAGCAGCTATGTTAGTATAGTATTTCCGATATCAGATAATATATCGATTCTTCCTTATCATAGGTGATTCTCTTGAAAACAACTTTTGTGATCAAAAAAAGTCAATTTGAAGATTATATGGTTAAAGATACGATTGTTTTTTAAAATAAGTGTATATTGTACGTTTATTTAAGGCGAGCTACTTTACGACTAAGATTTTGCTTCATAAAGCAAAAAAAGCAGCCGCTATCATGAGTTGTCAACAGGAGGAGGGATTCTGGACACGAAGTATGTTAGATCCCGAACATGCACCCGGCAGGGAAACAGGCGGAACAGCTTTTTTTACGTATGGGTTGCTCTGGGGAATAAATAATGGATTGCTAAGTGATTTTAAGTTTAAAAATGCTGCGGTTAAAGGCTGGAAATATCTTAGTGAGATCGCTTTACAACCCGATGGCAGAATTGGGTATATACAACCTATCGGTGAAAAAGCTATCCCCGGACAGGTGGTGGACACCAACTCTACAGCGACCAATTGTGGCCATCGGCGACGCTTCGGTTTTCGTAGGCGACTGGACGCAATGGATACAGTTCGATCCGGCGCGGTTCGGTATCACCCATATTTCCGATAAAGAAGCCAAACCACTCTATATACAGCATCATGCGCTCAATCGTTTTGAGGAGCGCAGCTATAGTCCCAAAGGCTATGTACAGATTTATCTTGCCAAAACCTTTATTTATGGTACACCGGAGGTAATCGTCTATCGTGGACAGGTACTCATCGGCTGTTATTGTGCCCGGCACAAGGTTGGCTATTTTCCGGTGAGCTATCATGGTGATAAATGGTTGATCTCATTTTCAGAGCTAATAGAAAGGTTAAGAAAATAATTATATGTCCTTGGAATGCTGACGAAAAGGCGAAGGGTATGCGTCGCGGTATCCTAAAGTCCTAGTATTGGACCTATGAGGATACAGGGATAGATCAGGTCGGTTGTAATAATACTGCACAGGGTTTTGAGTTTGACCATACGGGAGGGATCTTTGGTACTAATCTGGATATAGCAGAATGGGGAGCTTTTCCTGAAAATTCACATGATAGTGCGGTAAAAGGAGCCGATTTCCTGCAATTGGTGAAAAACACTTATCGTGTTCTGCTGGGGCGTGGCATGAGGGCTTGTTGTGTTTATTTTATGGACAAGGAGACAGGTCGGTATTTTAGAAGTAGGGTGAGGAAATAGACTGTTATTCGCCTAATAATATAAACAACAATAACTTTTGGATGATTAACGTGTCAAATCTATCCTTTTCAATGTAGTAAGGTGTTATTAAGATGTAAATAAACAAGCCAAGTCCAAGACCCGGCTTGTTTACTTACTATTAAGTTGTAAGTAATCCCGCTGAGCGTAATTTTGTTTTTAGGTCTCGCAGTTCTGTAAGAATACTCTGAATTTCAGATTGTGTATAATTTGCACTAGGGGCTATTGCTGAATCTGAACTTGGCGCCGATACTTTTACAATACCTTTGAGGTTAGGGGTGGCGTCGGGGGTGATATTTACCCATTCACCTGCTCCATTATACCAAACTGGCCTGCCAATGCTATTGTTGAATAACATTTCACCTAATACTCCGTTGGTTGGTAAAGTGGCATTGTTAGCATATTTTACCAGCTGGATATTGGCCCATTTACTATTATTGTTAAAATCACCTAATTTTACCCTTAGTTTGGACCAAGCAGTCACCAAGTTGTCAATAGTTTGAGTTGTAGGGGTATTGAGTGAAAAATCTCCTAAAACCCCTTTGTCAGCATAATCCCCGTCCTTGGTTAGAAAACTTACAGGCGTATTAACTCTTGGGGTGATATTTGTTGCTTGAATTGGTACGGTATTATTTCCTATGAGCAATGTATTTATATCCACAACACCTTCTAGTGCAGGATTATAAAATATAAAATAGTTTGTTGTTTGATTTATGTTAAAGGATCTATTTCTCGATATATTTAAATTATCAATATTGGCAAATACTTGTATAGCAATAGAATAATTGGATGCACTATCAATAAATGTGTTCTCCTGCACCTTGGTATAATGACAGTACATTAATCTGAGAGCTGTGTCATTGTTGGCAGATCGTTCAAATCTGTTGGAGATAACATTCGTATTGTAAACACCAGATTCAGGACTGTAAACATTAATCCAACTTTTGTCGGGAAGTTGTTGTTGCTTATTAAATCCAAGAATAGCGCTTTTGGTGTACCCTCCTCCAAAAGTATTGTTTGTGATGTCAATATTTCTTGCCCTCGTAATTCTAAATGGGCCGCTAGCTACTCCACTTTCTGCAAAATTATCTGTAAATAAAATATTAGATGAGGGTGAATTGGTATTCATGGATTTAACGCTATCTCCCTCCCAATTGAATACATAACCCGAACTTGATTTATCACCTTTTTGAATAGTATTATTATAAACTTGAAAATTGGACGGATTCAATAAATAAGGTGAATTTTCTGCCCAACCGAAGTAAAAACTTATAATTCCGATATTTCCACCTATATTTTTAAAGTAGTTGTTGAATATATTTATATTCTGACATCTATGCCAAGTTTGTTCATTGGGTTCTATATCAATGGCGCCAGGCATATCCGGTCGGGTACAATTCAAAAATACATTATTATAAATATTTATATTCTCGCCGCTGATAACACTGATTCCATTTCGGTTTTCATTGTTTCTTCCATCTATTATATTATCGTGTATATAAATATTATTGTTTTCATAATGTCGATTTTCATTTCTAATTTTTTGGGCGCTTATAGTAATTGCATCACCCAAAAAGCCAAAAAAACTGCATTTTTTTATAGTTATATTTTGGCCTCCAATTATACTCAACTGATGATAAAATTGATCTTCAAGATTTACCCAATTAAGTGCCCTATTTTCAAATGAAATATTATCAATGGTAATATTGCTTATAATCTGATCATCCCCTTTAAATACATTTAAGGTTTTCGAATAATATCCAATATTAGATATTGTTTTGGCTCCGTAAACTAGAGTCGCTCCGTCTTCTCCAAGGAAAAAAGTATTATCTTTATTTATCCATAATCCTTGATTAAAATTAACGTAATATCTGCCTTTAGGTAGAAAGACATTACCACCTAAATCTAACGCATTTTGGATTTTATTGGTGACGTTGTTAGATGGCGTTTCAGTAGTGTTTACTTCGTCAAGCGCTGTCACATTTGGGAATGCACCAAAATATCTTACATCAATTTGCGAGTTAAATTTGTGTTCCAATTTTATTGTTCCTATTGCAATTACATTTCCACCGTTGTCAGTAGCGGTTGTGGTGGATAGATAATAGACAATAGGATCTGGAGTATCTCCAGCTAGATAATATCCTAGAAGTTGTATGCCATCATAGGTGTTATTATGTAATCCAGTAATTTCGGCAGCTGATAGTGCGCGCATATCTGCCATTGTTTTTTTGATGAGAAGTTGATTTGCCATAATGTTTTTGTTTTTAAATCTTAAACAAACATAGACTTTATGGAATGCGCGATTAAGTAAATAGTAGGTTATGTTAGCGGTAAACGCTAACAACCGAAAGCCAATAAATTGTTGCGTTTTTTTCGGGGTGATCCAATGCGGTAGTGTAGATTCCATAGCCGTCTATACTTATTCCGGTTACATAGACACGACTTTTATCGACGCGGTATTTGGAGATAACTTCATCATATAGCGAATCAAACCAATTTTCCGTGGACCAATACTTCCCGTCTGGGCATTGCGGAGCGGCCATAATAAAATCGAATTCCTTTCCTTGATCCACCAGATAGGGGAGACCATAGATCTTTAGTTTTTCTAAATTATTTCCCTTTTGAGATCCACCGTGGAGGTAGATAACCAATGGATATTTGGATGTGTCTGTATTATAGTTTTTAGGTAGATAGGTGAGGTGTTTGTAATTGACTTTTAGCTTTTCTTGCGCAAAGGATCGCGAGATAAAAAAGCTAAAAAAGATAATTAAAAGAATACTGACAAGTAGATAGTTCCTTGAACTGAAAATTTTGATAAATAATTGAATAGTCATTCTAATTAGATGTGAATCTTATTCCGAATACAGTTTCTTTTGCGCGAACAAAGAGAACTATTTGCTAAATTTAATCTGGTCTCCGACCCCTTAAAAAGGGTTGTTTTCTCAATTGCTGCTCATACTGTTCTTTGTTTATAAAGGGCCATAGCTCTTGATCTCCTGTATTCTTAAATTCCTCATACTGTTCTTTTCGTTCATTTAGTTTCACCCCATAATGTTGTCCCAAGGTCAGTGCGGTAAATAGCAAGTCTTTAAATGAAAACCGTAATAGCAGATTTATACGATCAAAGTAAGGCCACTCGTACTCAAAATCGGAATTCAGGAATAAAATAATCCGAGCAACATCTTTCAGTTCTTCATCAGAGAGTTGGTGTTTACCCGTAAGTTTATGATTTTCTAAGTCGCTGTAAAGGCACCAGCATAATTCAAGCATTGGCCTTATAATAGGATCATCAAATTTTGCATCTTTTGAACGATAATATTGTTCAGGCAACCAGCCGAAAGAGACATCGTCGGTAATTGATTCTTCAAATTCGTCATTACTGATAAGCCCGGTTACCAAATGGCGCAAATGGTAAGCAAGCTTTTTCCTGCGTTCTAAGTCAACCATAACTGCGTTGTTTACGAAATTGAATATAGTTTTAAGGTTTCTTCTTCCCATTAGGGGAGACTTCTGTATCATCCGAGACGATCACTATTCCAAAAGTTTTATCAGTGCTACCATATTTCTTCACAAGTTCATCTTTGCGAATAATTCCAATGGACTTAAAATTTTTATCATCAATAGACGTTAGCTTTCCCTCATAGTCTTTATTCAGAACTTCTCCATTAAGGATATATTGAAAGCTGTTATCGCTATGCTCTGAAGCTAAAAGTTGTTGGAACTCTTGTGATTTAGATTTGAAGTAATTCAGGAATCGTTTTCTGCTAAATTGTTTCGTTTCAATGTAAATGGCTCCATCTGCCTCACTGTCAAGGTATTTGAATTTTGTGCTGTCTTTGTAAACAGTGACTGTAGCAATATCATCAGGATTATATTTTTGCAGGTCTGCTTGACCTATCCGTACACTATCAACAAACATAATGGGTACCCCATTCGACGCTTTCGATTCTTTAACTGTCGTCTGGCCGTAGTTTAGTAAATATGCTAATGCTAAAAGCGTTGTAAATATTAGATGTTTCATGATCGTTAGTCTAAATTGGCGGGTTCGTTTTATTCAAGGTATTCCTTTTTTCAAAAAACTCGTCTATGGGTTTATCCCAAAAAAGTAACCACAGCCTCTTCCTCCACCACTGCTTTTCTATAGAAGTTTTTGAGGTCATCAAAATAATCCAGAAGATATTCCAGCGCATTTTCATCATCTTCCCAAATGTCGGGATAGATACCTTCTTCTGCCATTCTACTAGGATCATAGTTGGCTGTAAGCTCTTCTTTTGTCAGACCTTTAATTGCATTATAGATATCTCTGGTTTGCTCAGCTGTAGTATATGTCGCTGGACCATAGCCCATATCTTGGTCGGGATCAATTTCTGTAGGTCCCATAAGTATACCTAAAAGCGGAGCTTCTTCTTCAATGGCTTCTGCCAAACTTTGTCCGGTTATTAGGAAAAAAACTCCTTCCCAAGCTTTATCCAAATCCAGGAAGTTTTCGTTATCAGTATTATTTTGTTTGAATACAATATCTTCTAGAAGGCTACTATCTGCGATAAAGTTATTAAGCATTTCTTTATCTATACGTAGATAGCTTTGGATCATCCCCATGGTTATTATAGTTTAAAGGTTAAAGTGTCATTCTTTGATACCGATGTTTTTGATATCGATATGGCCTTACTAAATTTTGTGTTTCTATAAAGTTAACAAATGGCTCCATCTATAACAAATAAACTAATTTAGTTATTTTAAAATTTTCTCGGTGAGGCGTATAGATAGGTGTAGATTTCCTCTACGGACAGGTTTATCTTGCTAAGACTTTTATTTACGGTACATCGGAGGTAATCGTCTATCGTGGACAGGTACTCATCGCCTGTTATCGTGCCCGACACAAGGTAGACATATCAATAAGAACAAGTCGAATTTACATTTGACCTGAAGTACTCGCTGTTGATAGGCGTATTGGTTTTGCTATTAGTGAAGAACTTTAGTGTTTCAATAAGCATCAAAACTATGGCAAGCAGGTTGTCGCTAAACTGTGGCGACAACCTCAAACCTGCGGATGATGGACCGCTTTGTATAGTAAGAAGTAGCCGATGTGAAATAGTTTTATTTGGATAAAAAAATAAAAAAAAATATTATTTTATAACTTTGATTATTAGGTCAATAGACCTGTTTGGGCGAATGGGACAAATGAACCCTTATCCCACGGTGATATAAGAATAAAAGTATATTTAATTTTTTAACCAATTATGGATTCAGAGATCAAAAAATTGAAAACACAAGTTCGTGCACTGATTATAGTATGTCTGGTTCTCTTTTCGGGGATGACAGTGACATTGTTTACAGTGTTAAACACAAAAAAAGGTGGTGCGGTACTCGATGTGGAAAGGATAAATATCAGGGAGGCCGACGGAACGATAAAATTGGTGCTGAGTAATAAGACGCGACAACATCCCGGAAGAATGTTGGGGAAGGATGCTGATCCTAGGGAAAGGGAGGCTGGACTAATTTTCTTTAACAGCGATGGTGATGAATGTGGCGGATTGGTGTATGATAACGATAAAGAGCATGCCGGCATGGTCTATTCCATCGATAAGTATCAAGATGACCAGATCATGCAGTTACAATATATGGAGGACACAAAGACCAATAAAAGGAAGTACGGACTTCAACTATGGAGTTATGCGAAGGAAGACGCATTTGCGCAACGTCAAGATAGGTATAAAGAGTTAACCAATTCGGCCTCAAAACAATTGCGTGATTCAGCAATATCTATTCTCCGGAATGAGGGTCTTCTTGCAACTGACCGTATGTTTCTAGGTAAGAATTATAAGGATGAAGTAGGTCTATTTATACATGACAGTCAGGGCAGACCGAGAATCCGGATTATGGTCGATAAGGATAACCAGACTGTTTTGGAGACCATAGATACACTAGGAAATATAAAGAATAATAAAATCAGTCAAATTGAGTAGTCAACTTTACGCTAGCTTACTGAAGCTTTACGCTGAATTTAATCGAGAGGGAATCTCATCACCTCTCTGTATACAACATTTTGTATGAAACAAATTGTTGAGGAAAATTTGAGGGAATATGTCATTGTATTTCTTTATTGGCAATGTCTCAGACTAAAAATTTCAATAATATAAGGATTGGAATCCACACCATCTTATACATCATATTGTCTTATTAAGGTGCTCTATGAATGTCTTTTGCCCCAAAGCATGGGTAGAGTCGTATCGGGGATAATCGTAGTTATGATAGCTCAATTAGAATTAAGTAGAAAGAATAGGTGGTTTTAGTGGAAGAGCCTGTAAATAGATTCCCAAAATCCTTCTTAGATGCTTAGAAATCGCTTTTGATAGAAAAATCAAAATCAATCTTATTAACAAAATTATTAGAAGACCTATTAGAAAAACTAGTAGAAAAGAACAATAAGGATTTAAAACAGCAATCCAATCATACCTGTCCTTTCAACAGCTTATACAACGAAGCGTTGACAAACTGAATGAACTTAAATTCCATTTTATCAATATACCAGTGAAATATACACTAAAACACTTCTTGGTAATAATATAGCTATCAGGATGGATCGGAAAGGAAGGGCGCAGGATAATATTTTTTGTTGAACGATTATGGCGGACAGTTAAATATGAAAAGCGTATTGTGGAGCAAGAACAGCAAGGCAATAGCCGTGCAGGCTATGGAGATTTCATAGTATCAGGCCTTTCTAAGTATTTGTCAGATGCATTAGGTAAAGGTTTTTCAGAAGCCAATTTGCGGAATATGAGGCAGTTCTACCAAGTGTTCCCTGAATTTGATCAATTCTCTACGCAGCGCGTAGCGAATTCACAATCCGTTACGCAGCGCGTAGCGAATCTTAGCTGGACAAATATCCGTTTGATTATGAGGATCGATGACCCCAGTGAACGGGACTATTATATCAAGGAGGCTACAAGGCAAAATTGGACATCCCGTGTATTGGAACGGAATATCAAGAGCGGTTACTATCGTCGCTTACTTTCTACCCAACAAGCTCAAGCACTTTCTGATCTGGAGAAATATAATCCAGCCGATTTTATTAAAGACCCTTATATTGCCGAATTTATGGATGTGCCCGAAGATTTGACTGGAAAAGAGTCTATTTTAGAAAAGGCATTGATCAACAATTTGCAAAAGTTTCTACTTGAATTGGGAAAAGGATTTTCCTTTGTCGAGCGTCAGATGCGCATCAGTACGGAAACTTCCCATTTTTATGTGGATTTAGTTTTCTACAACTATCTGCTCAAGTGCTTTGTGGTAGTTGATCTGAAGACAACCAAGCTCAGCCATGGTGATATTGGCCAGATGGATATGTACGTTCGTATGTTTGATGTACTGAAGCGTGGAGAAGACGATAATCCGACTATTGGCATTATACATTGTGCCGAGAAGGATGAAACTATCGTAAAATATTCCGTTTTAAAAGAGAATAAGCAGCTGTTTGCTTCGAAGTACAAAACGGTATTGCCTAGCGAAGAGGAATTGGCAGAAATGATTGCAATGCGCAATCGCAAATTGATTGAAACAACAGGGGATAATGACTAAAAAAACGAACATAAAAACTTTATAATTCCGGTAGCCTTGAATACTTATTTTAAGAACTGTGATCTAGTGACTTTGGTTCGCGAACGTAATGACTGGAAAGTATCCGAGTCGATCAATTCGTACAAATAAGCAGGTCGTTTAAAATAAAAATATATGTTGGAGAGCCATATCGGAAGATATGGCTTTTTTAATGTCAAAATAGCATGATATTAATCAGACTCTTTGTCTAACCTTTGCTTATACAATAGGTTTTACTTTGGTCCTCTCGATACATAATACTTGATAAGGTATCTTGATTTTTTTGTAATAAAAAATAAATATTTGGTGATAATCGCTAAATATTTATTATTATTACATTAAATATAAAACTTATCAATTATGAAAAAAATGGACAACATCGTTTTTAAAGGATTATTGGTAGTCGCCTGGATCATATTTGTTGGATTGTCTATTGAAGCAGGAGCCATTATTGTTAATTTCGTTTTCAGTATTTTCAAACCGGAACTGGTTGGAAGACTCTATCAAAAACTTGATCTGTCGGCTATGTACAGGCAGAGCCAAGTGTCTTTTTACACAATCTATTCTTTTATCATTGTCATTGCAGTATTGAAAGCACATTTATTTTATCTGGTGGTCGAAATGATGCACAAATTGGATCTGAATAAACCCTTCAATAATTTAGTTTCCAAACAGATTACAAAGATCAGTTATTTAACATTTTCAATTGGGCTGTTGAGTTATGTTGCACAAGAAGCCGTGGGTAGAATTCTAAGGAAAGGCTACGAAGTCGGAAGCTTAAATCAATTCTGGACCGATAGTCAAGCATTTATTTTAATGGCTGCGGTTATCTATGTGATATCTGTTATTTTTAGCAGAGGAATTGAATTACAAAACGAAAACGATTTAACCGTATAAGATGCCGATAATTGTAAATTTAGATGTCATGATGGCTAAGAGAAAAATGTCATTGAACGAACTATCAGAGAAAGTTGATCTTTCACTTTCAAATCTTTCAATATTAAAAACTGGAAAAGCCAAAGCGATAAGGTTTAGCACATTGGAAGCAATTTGTAAAGTATTAGAATGCCAGCCGGGAGACATCTTGGAATTTGTAGAGGGTTGAGGAATGAAAGAGGGATTCTAAAAAGAAGACTTCCTAAAGTAGTTAATCATCAAATAACAAAAGCGATCTGATTGAAGGAAGGTACGATTAGTAAACAATTAATTCAAAAGGGTCTGATGTTAATCAGACCCTTTATCATAGCGTTTATCTGTACAGTAATTTTTATGTTTCCTATCGTTTCCTCTTTTTTGTTTCGTCATCCAATGTGTTTTGAATACTATTGGATTTTCACTGCACTACGCCAATTTTTATGTTGATCCTTTCTCTCGAAAGGTAACTAATAGCTGCTTTGTATAGTAAGAACAGAAGCCGATGTGAAATAGTTTCATTCGAGTAAATTATTTTTGATAACTTGAATTAACATGAGCTTATCTAAAGATTTAAACAAGAAAACAACTTTTTTTCTTGCCTTATGATAAGCGCTTGAAGGTTATTAATCTATAATTTTATTTTAGTCAACAATGGTGTTAGAGCAAGTAGCATTATGAACCAAAAATTAAACGTGAAATTAAGCTTATTATGAGAAAAATTAGCGTCTTAAACTGGGTATCGATTGATGGTTTTATCGCCGGTACACATGGCGAAACAGATTGGTTTCCCTGGGATAGCGAGATAGAGGATTTTTATGAACAGCGACAGGATAAAGCCGATACCATTATTTATGGCAGAGAAACCTATGAAGTAATGTCACAATACTGGTCTGATAAGACTTTGACTGCAGCTGACCGGCCATCGTTTATTAATTTCATGAATAATACGCCAAAGATCGTTTTTTCAAAATCGCTTGCCGAGGCCGACTGGAACAATACGAAAATTGTTAGGGAAGTCAGTAAACAAGATATCGAACAATTGAAGTGCGGGCCGGGGAATGATATTCTTATTTACGGAAGCGGTACTATTGTTTCTCAACTCGCAAAGCTGGATTTAATAGATGAATACGCATTAATGCTATATCCTATTGTTCTAGGTTCGGGAAAGCCATTATTTCCCAATATATCAGATCGGGTCAAGTTCGATTTAATCCGTACTGAAAGTTATTCTTGTGGAAGCAATTTGCATATTTACCGTCCTCATAATTGATATCTAATGAACTTTATTGCGAATTAATGCTGGTGTTGCATTTTAATGACTGTCGGAAATTCTTCACCTCCCCATTCCCGCCATTCACCGAGTTTTCCTGTCCGTTAGTCTAAAGCCGATAGGCCAGGGGCGTATTGTGTTGTAGTTTTGAGTCAACAAATAAGAACAATATAACTAACACAATAAAATAAAGACATTATGAAAACGCTAGTAAAAACATTCGCAGCAGCAGCCTTAATCGCAGTATCCACTTTCGCTATGGCAGCTGAAGGAGCAGGTTCCAAATCAGCAAAAGCAAACGTTAACCTTTCCACAGCAGATTTCGCTTTAGAGCACTATGTTGCGGTAACTACGGAGGGAGAATCAGCAGGCGTAGAGCAGTTATTTGCTGAAGATTTCAACCAAAAGATCCAGTCTTCCAAT
>JAQZAZ010000012.1 GCA_029239355.1 Sphingobacterium sp. | reverse complement strand
AAACGAACAGTTATCTGCTATTGGATTAGGTTGTATGGGAATGAGTTTTGCCTATGGACCTACAGACGAAAAAGAGAGTATTGCTACACTTGAAAGGGCGTTGGATCTTGGCGTAAACTTCTGGGATACGGCGGACATGTACGGCAATGGTGCCAACGAAGAACTGATCTCGAAAGTTCTGGTTCCTAATCGTGATAAGGTATTTATCGCAACCAAATTTGGTTTTCGTTTCAAGGATGGACAGGCCGGACCAAGTGGAACAGCAAACACTTATTTTGACGGGTCACCGGCCTGGATAAAAATCGCCGTAGAGAATAGCCTCCGACGTCTTCGTATCGATACTATAGACTTATATTATGCGCATCGGGTAGACCCTAATGTCCCTATTGAAGATACGATTGGCGCGATGGCGGAATTGGTCAAAGATGGTAAAGTAAGATATTTGGGACTCAGTGAGGCATCCCCAGCTTCAATCATTAAAGCTAATGCCATACATCCCATTGCTGCTTTGCAAAGTGAGTATTCACTGCTTACACGTGATGTAGAAAAAGAAATATTGCAAACTGTTCGTAATTTGGGTATCAGCTTAATTCCTTATTCGCCACTGGCCAGAGGTTTGTTTTCCAATACCTTAAATTTAGATAGTCTGTCGGCAGATGACTTTAGAAGAACACTCCCCCGCAATCAGGGCGAACACGCGGAAAACAATGCGCGATTAGTCGCTGAGTTTGCCCGCTTAGCCCAGGACAAACAATGTTCACCAGTGCAACTGGCATTGGCTTGGGTACTCGCTCAGGGAAATGATATCATTCCTATTCCGGGCACAAAAAAAAGAAAGTATCTAGAAGAAAATGCAGGAGCCATAGACGTGCAATTGTCCGATTCGGATTTAAATGCCATTGAAGAGATACTGCGCAAATACCCAAATGTAGGCGCCCGTTATAGTGATGGTGCAATGGCACTCGTCAACAACTAATAACGAATCGTTACCAAATACGGAGTACCACAGGCAGTTTTCACGAATTCCTGCAGTACTCCGTATTTGCTTTTGTCGAAATATCCCTGCCCACTGTTTTTAAAACTGTCTTATTCCTTCATTGTCATTTAGCTCGCGTTTAGTGAAAAATAAAACGAACTTCCGGCACCGTATTCACTGTTTACCCCTATTATACCGCCCTGAGCTTCAATAAATTCTTTACTGATACTCAATCCCAGTCCAGTACCCCCTTTTTTGGATCCCGGGACACGGAAATAACGTTCGAAGATCTTGTCTAGGTACTTCGGTTCAATACCTTGTCCATGGTCCGTGACCGAAAATTGGATCGCCAATTCTTTTTTTTCAACCCGGATCTGAATACTGGCATCTTCGTAGGAATAGCGTACCGCATTGGAAAGAAAATTTGTCAATACCCAAGCGGTTTTTTCACTGTCCGCTAAAACTGTATTTATGGATGTATCCATTTCCAATACAAACTTTATCCGCTTTTGATCCGCGGCAAACTGATTTGCCATCACTGCGTAATCAATGATCGGTTGTACATCAGTCTCATGTAAGCTGATCTGAATAGCACCACTCTCAACCTGTGTCATATTCAGCAGTTCTCCTGTGATCTTAAGCAAGCGATCTGAATCATCTTTTATCCCATTTAACAATCCAATTTGCTCGGGATTGAGATGACCAATCTGTTCATTTTCCAATAGTTGAATGCCCATTTGAATCGCAGCGATAGGTGTTTTAAATTCGTGTGAAACCGTGCCAATAAAGTTTGTTTTTGCCAGATCAAGCTCTTTAAATGTGGTTATATTTTTCAAGATCACCACCTGTCCGATAAACGTCGGATTAGATTCCCCAGTAGGCAATATATTGATATCAATAATCTCTTTTTCAAAATAGCTTTCCCTTTCATTTACATAAATCTTAATAGGGCTCTTTTCCCGGTGATCCGGTGCAAGAGCAAGATCTTTAAAAATATCCTTTATCAGATCATTTTCATTGGAAACTATCCCTGCAGATCGTCCAATCAGCTGCTCCTTTTTCAGGGTTGTAATGTGGATCGCTTCTTCGTTGGCGAAAATAATCTGTCCATATTCGTCAAGTCCAATGACAGGGTCATGCATATTATCAACCAAGGCCTCAATACGCTTTTTCTCTTTTAAGATTTTATCCAGCTTACTTTCTGAATACTCTTCAAGTTTCTCCGCCATCGTATTGAAAGACTTAGCCAATTCCGAAAACTCTCCTGTATTTTGCAAATGCAAACGTTCTTTATAATTCTGACCAGCAATCTGTCGAATACTTCCGGTCAGTTTGGCAATTGGATCCGCAATATTCGATGGCAAATTGACAAGTAATATAAATGCTATAATAAAACAAAGTGCCCCAGCAAAGGAAATGACTAAGATCGCCTGTTCGGCAGTACGATCAGCTACTAGGCTTTTATCTGCAATTGCCGTCATATTTTGCTGCATTAGCAGCGTGATTTCCCTCCTTATGGCCGAAATGCCGCCCCCATCCTGGGGATTACTTTTTAGCTGTTTAAAATGCTTGGCAATTACGTCAGTGGTCTGTTGTTCTCCAGGTTCGGTTACATTTTTCCGTTGTTGGTTAAGATTGTTTTCAAAACTAGAAAAAGCAGCGTGTTTTGTGGGCATATCCTCAAGTGCCAGCAACATATTCTTCGCGTAACGCAGTGTATTATAATTTGCTGTCAATATATTTCCGGTATCTTTCTTTAGCTTATACACATACCAACCGCTTAATGCGGCAAGCAGGAAGATCATAAGAAACAGGGAGCCTACCCCAAAAGTAAGTTTCGTTTTTATTTTCATTTTTTGTCAGTTAACTTATCCCTATAACATACGTGCAATATATCACTGTTTTACGACAATATAATAAGGTCAATATCTTTCTTTGACAATTGTGCCAATAGTCTACGGAAAGTATCAGTTGACAGTAAAATTCTGAACAGAGACAATCTAGGTTTGCCAATACATACGGTGGTAATATGGCGCTGCTCACACAAGGCTAATATTTCTTTTGCTACACTGCGTGCTTCGATTTTAACTATTTCTCCGCCCAGTTCTGTCGCCAATTTAAAATTATTGATCAAATGACGCTGCTTGTTCAGGGCAATCCTATCCCCACGTTCTGCAGGCATCTGAACATATAATACCAACCAGCTACTGTTATAATAACCAGCCAGACGGGCAGTCTTTCGGATGACATTCTTGGCCTTCACTTCATTGGAGCTGATACACGCCAGGAAACGTTCTTTGCGTGTCCAACGCTGCGGTTGAACTTCTATTTCTACTTTGCGCTGTACCTGTGAAGCCACTTCCTTTAAAGCCATTTCCCGTAACTGGAGAATATGCTCACTCTTAAAGAAATTCTGTAACGCGGCCTGAATTTTTGATGACTCGTAGATCTTACCATCTCTTAAACGGGTAATAAGCTCTTCCGCAGTAAGGTCTATATTGACAACTTCATCAGCCGAATCCACCACGCTATCGGGTACGCGTTCTTTCACTTCCACTCCTGTAATTGCCTTTACTCCCTCATTTAGGCTTTCAATATGTTGAATATTGAGCGCACTAATCACATTTATACCCGCATCAAGAATCTCCAGAACATCCTGCCAACGTTTCGTATTTTTACTTCCTTCGATATTTGTATGTGCCAATTCGTCAATGATTACTACTTCGGGGTGAATGTTCAGCACGGCGTTTACATCCAGTTCCTCCAATTGTTTTCCCTTGTAGAAAAGCTTACGCCTTGCAATGAAAGGAATCCCTTCAAGCAGCTCGTGCGTCTCTTTGCGATTATGTGTTTCGATGTAACCAATCCTTACATCAATTCCGCTATGCAGTAGGTTATGTGCATCTTGCAGCATACGATAGGTTTTCCCGACACCGGCACTCATACCAATATAGAGCTTGAATCTACCCCTTCTTGATTTCTTGATCAGATCCAGAAAATGTTCCGCGCTTTTTCTTTCTTCCATTTTACCTATCATTTCGCTCACCCTGCTGTTGAATCAACGTACAACAGCAAGGTTTGTTTTTAATTAGAAACTAACAGCTAGCGCCATCACGGCAGTTGTGCTATTTTTTACCAGATTATTTTTTCGGTCGAGGAAAATAGCTTCCTTATTTGACAGATTGCGTAATTCCGTCCGCCAAAGTACATTTGGGAGGATTGCATAATCAGCATTGATTGAATAGCCAAATGTCTGGAAACCATTTTTGGCTTCGGTTGAAATAATGACTCCTTTCTTGTCCTGATAATATTCGCCTCTAACGGCAAGACTAAATTTATCAGAGCCTATATAACGCGCAATCAACACCGGCGTATACCACATATTATAGCTACTGCTTCCTTTTTCTTTTTGCTCGGCTCCTATGTCAAAACCAGCTGTAACGCCAAACGCTGTATTTAACTGGTAAATGACATATAGGTTATGGAAATAGCGCATCTGCCTGACGCTATCGGCTTTATCACTGCCGATAAAAGACCCGCTGTTGATCGTTAAATTTTCGGTTGGCTTATAGACAAGCTGATGTCCAAAGGCAGGCAAGCTATTGCCATCAACCCGCTGTATACGTTGCCATCCGTTGAGTACAAGCCCACTAAGGAATAATTTTCCCGACGCGGATGTGTATGATACTTTTGCACCAGTTTCAAAATATGGCGAGTTATCAGCGAAAAGGCTCCTGGTCAATGTCCAATTGTCTTTTCCGATGGCACTCTCGAACCCCAAATGAGAGGAAAAAATACCAGCATCGATCCATAAGTTGTGTCTCTTTGAAATACGCACACCGGCATTGGCCTCATAGATGTTTTTCAATACACCTGGCTCAGCAGCGTAGTTGGCATTCATGTAAGTACCTGTCGCCAAAGCAACAGTCGCACGTGTATTTTCAGTGCCATAAGTTGCTTTTAGCAATGCCATATTAATATTCACTTCATTATTTCTGTTGTGACTGTACACGAAAGCAGGACGTGTGTTGGCAATGGGATTGTTGAAATCCCGCATATAATAGGCTTCAACATATCCACTAACGGAAACTGTCTTATTCTGAATTGTATCTTCCTGTGCAAATATGGAAATCGTTGACCCTAGCACGAGGCAGGCCAACAAGGCTAATTTTTTCATCTATTTTAATTATCTGATCGTCATTTATTGTGTTCGTATCGTCAGGCGTCGACATTTATTTTTCAGTCATCTGATCCAAGGCAATATTCAGTTCAAGTACATTTATTTTTTCAGGTCCAAACATACCCGCAATTGGTTTTTGCACATGTGCATCCACTAGTGACTGTAAACTATTTGTATCTATCGCCCTTGCTTTGGCAATACGTGCAACCTGTATTTTGGCTGCTGCTACGGATATATCGGGGTCCAGTCCACTACCGCTTGCTGTGACAAGATCTACAGGCACCTGCCCTCTTGACACTCCTGGATTATCCCTTAAAAATGTATCAATACGGGCTTTTACTTCTTTCAGATATTCCGGATTGGAAGGACCTTTGTTGCTCCCTCCCGATCCGGCAGCATTGTACGCTACAGCTGATGGCCGCGACCAGAAATAGGTTTCATCTGTAAAAGACTGACCGATATTTTTATAATATTTCTGATCATGATAGCTTATAACCGCTCCCTTTCCGTGATTGGGTGTCAGTTGTGCGATCGCCCAGACAACAGCTGGATAGATGACAGCAAGCAGTACCAAAAGCACCATTGTGATCTTGATAGCGGGATAGATATGTGTTTTCATGTTAATTTTATAAATGATATTTTAGATAAATAGGGAGATCAATAGATCGATCCCTTTAATTCCGATAAAAGGTACGAGGATGCCCCCCACCCCAAATACAAGTAAATTTCTGCGCAACAGCGCACTTGCACCAATAGGTTTATAGGCGACGCCTTTCAATGCCAATGGAATCAATAAAGGGATAATGATCGCATTGAAAATCACTGCCGAGAGAATAGCGCTCTGAGGGCTATTCAAATGCATAATATTTAATCCTTGTAGTGCGGGAATTGCCGTGATAAACAACGCTGGGATAATGGCAAAGTATTTGGCGACATCGTTGGCAATACTGAAAGTGGTCAGCGTACCACGGGTCATCAATAATTGTTTCCCGATTTCCACTACTTCAATCAATTTCGTAGGGTCATTGTCCAGGTCCACCATGTTGCCCGCTTCTTTGGCGGCTTGGGTACCACTATTCATCGCTACACCTACATCTGCCTGTGCAAGAGCTGGAGCATCATTGGTACCATCCCCCATCATGGCAACCAATCGTCCATCGGCCTGCTCCTTCTTGATATAATTCATTTTATCTTCGGGCTTGGCTTCGGCAATAAAGTCATCCACACCCGCTTTGTCAGCGATATATTTTGCAGTCAGCGGGTTATCGCCGGTTACCATCACGGTCTTAATCCCCATTTTGCGCAGTCTTTCAAAACGCTCCTGAATACCAGGTTTAATCACATCCTGTAATTCGATCACACCAAGCACATGTTCATTCTCGGCCACGACCAATGGTGTGCCCCCATTTTGCGAGATGGTCTTCACCCGTTCGTCTGTCTCAATGGGAAACGAATTCCCCGCTTTGGTCACGATATTGCGTATCGCATCTGTCGCTCCCTTGCGGATACGTGTACCGTCAAAGTCTATCCCAGAGCTGCGTGTTTCGGCGGTGAACTTGATAAATACAGGTTCCTGAACGCCGTAACTTGCAGGTTTTACTGCCGCCAATTCGACAATGGATTTTCCTTCCGGAGTTTCGTCAGACATGGAACTTAAAACGGCGGCACGCACCAAACTTTCCATTTCAACCGTATCTGCAGGATAAAAATTGGTCGCCTTCCGGTTTCCTATCGTAATCGTTCCCGTTTTGTCAAGAAGCAATACATCAATATCGCCTGCCGTTTCGACGGCCTTACCGCTTTTTGTGATGACATTCGCACGCAATGCCCTATCCATTCCAGCGATACCAATAGCAGACAATAGCCCTCCAATAGTCGTTGGTATCAAACACACAAAAAGTGATATAAAAGAAGCGATCGTGATACCTACATTGGCATAGTCAGCAAAGGGCTTTAGGGTAACAGTCACGATAATGAAAACAAGTGTGAACCCTGCTAAAAGTATCGTCAACGCAATTTCATTCGGGGTTTTCTGGCGACTGGCACCTTCAACCAAAGCGATCATCTTATCCAGGAAGCTTTCGCCCGGTTCAGTCGTAACCTGCACGACAATTCTGTCGGATAATACCTTCGTACCTCCGGTAACAGAACTTTTGTCGCCACCGGCTTCACGGATGACAGGAGCAGATTCCCCGGTGATGGCACTTTCGTCTATCGTCGCCAATCCTTCTATAATTTCGCCATCAAGTGGTATGATATCTCCTGCCTCACACACAAAGACATCATTCTTTTTTAACGCTGCAGAGGAAACTATCCGACCATCCTGTAGTTTAGCTGGTGTCTCTTCACGGGTTTTGCGAAGACTATCCGCCTGTGCTTTTCCGCGGGCTTCGGCTATCGCTTCTGCAAAATTCCCAAAAAGCAAGGTAAAGAACAGAATGACAAAGACAGTGAAATTGTACCCAAGGGCGCCCTGCGAGGTTTCCCCGGTCATTATCCAAACACAAACTGCGGCCATAATCAGCGTTCCGATTTCAACCGTGAACATCACTGGATTGCGGAACATTACCTTCGGATTTAGTTTCACAAAAGATTGTTTTAATGCTTGTTGTACAAGTTCTTTCTGAAACAATGTTTGTTGATTGTTCATTTCTAAAATTTTATTATTTTAATTATTGCATGGAAAAATATTCAGCGATCGGCCCTAACGCCAATGCCGGGAAGAAGGATAGTGCTGCTATGATGACAATCACCGCAAATACCATCATTCCGAATGTACTCGTGTCCGTCTTCAGTGTACCTTCGCCCTCTGGAATAAATTTCTTCTCAGCCAAAAGTCCTGCGATCGCCACGGGGCCGATAATGGGTATAAATCGCCCGAGCAATAACACGATACCTGTGGAAATATTCCACCATAGGGTATTATCTCCCAACCCTTCGAAGCCACTTCCATTATTTGCCGCCGAAGAGGTATATTCATACAATATTTCGCTAAAACCGTGAAATCCAGGATTATTTAATGTAGACGCTCCCTGTGCCGGAAAGGCGGTGGCCAGTGCTGTACCGACGAGAATAAGAAAAGGGTGCGCCAGTGCCACAATCATGGCTATTTTCATCTCCCGGGCTTCAACTTTTTTACCCATGAATTCTGGGGTACGGCCGACCATTAATCCACTGATGAATACCGCCAATATGATAAAAATAAAGAAATTGAGTATTCCCGCTCCAACGCCACCATAAAATGCATTAACCATCATCGCAATAAGTTCGTTCATACCGGACAATGGCATGTAGCTATCATGCATGGAATTCACTGAGCCTGTCGAAATCATCGTTGTTACTATGCTCCAGAAACCAGACGCTACAGCGCCAATGCGGACTTCTTTACCCTCCATCGCACCGAGGGAAGTATCTATCCCCATCTGTGTTAAAGCCGGATTTCCCGCTGCTTCCATCCTGATATTTGGAATTGTCAGGATCAAGAAACCTATTGTCATTACCGCGAACATCATCCATGCGAACTTGCGTTTACGGATAAAGAAACCAAATGCAAAAATCATGGCCATAGGAATAAGAAACTGAGCGACCATTTCTACCATGTTGGTCAAATAATTTGGGTTTTCCAATGGATGTGCACTATTTGCGCCAAAAAATCCACCACCGTTTGTGCCAAGGTGTTTAATAGGAACAAACGCCGCGACAGGTCCCCTGCTCACCTGCACAGTGTCCCCCTGCATATTGATCATGGTATCCTTCCCCTCCATCGTCATTGGCATCCCCTGAAAGACGAAGATTGCTGCGATCAGCAGACAAATGGGAAGTAATATCCGCGTGCATGACTTGAGGAAAAACTCATAAAAGTTACCCAATTGCGTTGTGGTTTTATCGCTAAATGCCTTAAAAATGACTACCGCTGCTGCCATTCCAATACCGGCCGTAACAAACTGAAGAAACATCAGCCAGATCTGACCGAAATAACTCACTCCGGTTTCACCTGAATAGTGCTGGAGGTTACAGTTGACCAGAAAAGATATTGACGTATTGAAAGCAAGGTCAGCTGACATACTTGGGTTACCATCGGGATTCAAGGGTAAATGCCCCATATTCATCAATACGAGCATACTCAATAGAAACCAAACAAAATTTATAGTCAAAAGAGCGACCAAATGTTGCTTCCAGGTCATCTGTACAGTCGGATCTATACCACTAATTCTATAAAACAAACGTTCCAAGGGTTGAAAAACAGGATCAAGTCCTGTTTTCTCGCTCGCATATACTTTGGCGATGTACCTGCCAAGTGGAATTCCCAACAGCAATGTGATCATAAACATTGCAACGATTCCAAAAATTTCTGTATTCATTTCAGTTGTGTAATTGTTGTTTGAAAGATTTTTACTGTCTACCTTATTCAGTAGTTTTCTTTTACCCGCCAGAGTCTGTCGCGCTGCGAGAAGAACCTTGGAGTAAACTGAATTTTAAGGTATTTTTAGTACTGCTAAAATTTTTCGGGTTTGAGGAGTACATAACAGATATATCCAAAAACCATGAGTGCTACTATAAATAAAGCTGTCATTTGTCTACTATTAATAAATTGCCAGTTGTTGCCTTTTTTGGATTTCCAAAAAAGAAAGTGGAAGACGGTTTTCGATCTTTATCCATTCTTCTACCGTATAAATCCGTTTTATTCCCGTCAAAGAGCGTACAAATAAATTTTCCATTATGTATTTGACGTAATGGTTACCCCGGCTATATAGTGTTCCCAAAAAGTGGATATGCCGGCACAACGTATCGATATCACGAGCAGCACTTAGCGTGCGAAGGTGGTTGACCACAGCCTGTAGCGCTCCAGCAAAATTGTGTTTCCGAATCAGAAGGTTAATTTCCGAACGGATCTCCCTGTAGTGGAGTATCATATACAAACCGATCCGGTATTGATTTAATTTTTTCATCTTATGCTTTTTCAAAATTTAACTGATATACAGTTGATAGATCATCGTTAGGATCAAAATGATCATCACAACCTTTGCGATGCGATCCATAGATAATTTTTTTGGAGCTATATGCTCCTTATTTTCATTTAAATCTTTCATGGCTGACGTTGACTTAAGTGCTGTTCTATTTTGCGTTTCCTAAATTTTCTCGAAGAAATCCACCATTTTAAAGAATAGCCAAAAGCAAAGCAGTCCAGTTAGTATCAGTACGAGTGTTATCATTATTGTGAGGATTATTAGTAAAGATTCGTAAACTATTTCCTATCGTTTTTCGGGATATTATATCTATCCCCCGCTTGTATTTAAACTTCACGTTCGGCGGACTTTTTGACGATTCTATTGTCTTTCTGATTATTTCCATTTTATACTTTGTCCCTATAGGCCAAACAGCATTCCACAGTTGCCATAAAGAACACAAACAACTATAAAACAGCAAATTAAAAATAAAACACTAGAAATTAAACTGATGAGACCTTATCAAAATGATAGGGTTATTTTATCAAAATGAGAACTGGTTTATGATAGGAACTATCGAAAATATCGGATTCATAAACTGCTAACAGCGGATTAATTGGTGAACAATAACACGTTTTTCTCAGGCGAGAATTGGCTGCAACCTACAGTAAATTAAATTTCTGGGCTATCTTCTAAGTTGTCAACGGAAATTGGTTTATCTAAAGAAAAATTTATATTGATTCCATACGGATCACAAATGCTGAATAGGCCTACAGCAAACCGTAATACCCATTCCTCCTCCTCGTCGTAAAGAATAATTTCGGGAAGATCCACTGGAAATTCTTCAATCTCTTTATCCAAATATTCCTCTTCCTGTTCGGTTATTTTGAAATCATAAGCTTGTTCGGTCAATGTTTTTTTTAAAAAGGATATACCGGTTTCAAGATAGTTTTCCATATTATCAAGGATAGCTTCCGCACGTCCTGTTATGTTAACACTTAGATCTTCCGTTTTTGTCAATATATAAAGTGGTATTTCTCCTTCAAAAAAACGGTTGTTCACAGCAATTCGGATAGACCAAACAAATGTTTCTTCAGGACCTTCAGTACATTCCAATGCCCCAAAATTCGCTTTCAAAGTTTTATTAACCATATCCTTAAATTTAAAAACAAATAGTATTCGTGAACAAAAAAAGAGCAAAAAAAAATAAAAAACATGAATAATATGTAAATTGGGCAATAAAGATAGATCTTGGAATTAAACTTACCTAAAAAGGATGCAGGAGAATAAATACGATGAACTCAAATTCTTTGAAGAATATGGCAAAATGTGTCGGTCACAGAAGAGCTTATCAGGAGCTGGTGAATGGATTCGTGTAACAAATTTGCATAAATGTCTGTATTTATAAAAGAAAGTAAACATTAAAAATTATTTTAGTGCATCAAATTCCTAAGAACACTTCATATACGATAACTTTAAACAATGATAAACTTAAACCTATTCAAAAAAATCGTTATAGCTGTCTTTATCGGCAGCCTATTCTATTCTTGTAAAAATGATACGAGTGCCCCAAATACACTAAGTGAGAAGGAACAAGAAGAGGGTTGGCAGCTGCTATTTGATGGCACAACATTGAACAACTGGCATACATACAACAATGAAAAAAAAGCACCGACTGCTTGGGTGGTAAGAAACGGCACAATCTACTGTGACCCGAACAACGAAAGTCAAAAATACGACCTTGTTTCTAACAGTGATTATAGAAATTACGAATTCAAATTTGAATGGAAACTTGAAAAGGAAGGCAATAGCGGTATTTTTGTCAATGTTCAAGAGCGGCCTGACATCAATGCAACTTATCATTCAGGTCCAGAATATCAACTGCTCGCTGATTCGCACCCCGACTTTGATAAACCGTTGAAACGCGCAGGTTGTTTGTATATGTTTTTACCGCAACAAAATTTTGTCAATACCAAAGCAAAAGATGCGTGGAACCAATCGAGCATTGTACAGAAAGATGGTAAGATCACATTCTATCTAAATGGCACAGTTACAGCAGAAATGGATTTCAATTCACAAAAATGGAAGGATCTGGTGAAACACAGTACCTTCAAAGATTTTCCAGAATTCGGTAAACATACAAGTGGCAAGCTTGCTCTTCAAGACTGGTCCAGGGGTGTATCCTTTAGAAATATAAAAATAAAACAGTTGTAATCGCTCCGATAAGGCTTCGAAAGTCCTTCGTCTTGGTATAAACGAAGGACTTTTTTTGTGGCTTATTTTGCCTATTCATCCAAACTATTTGTTTATTTAGTCCCTGATCTGAACGGTAGAAATAACGAATAAAGTCCAAGCGGTTAACTACAATTTATAATCACTCCTAGTTTTGAAGTTGAGCATCGTTTTACCGGATACCTTGGTAAAATTTGCATTTACTGTTCGAAAATGAACAGTTATGCCCGTCATCGGACATTTCAAAATTTTATAAAAATCATATCTAACTCATAACGAAGAATCTATGAATTGGGCAAAATAATTGTTATCCCCTAATTAGTTAAAAATCCTAAATAATATGTTTAAGTTTATTCTATCATTTGCTTTTGTTTTCAGTTTCAGTTTCAAAATACAGGCGCAAAATTGTAATTGCACGGAAAACCTCAAATGGGTCAAAAAAATTATTGAGGAAAATGATGCTGGTTTTCAATATGCTTTAGATCAGAAAGGACTGGAAGCTTATCAGGCGCACAACGCGAAAATAGAGCAGAAACTAGCGGGAATTAAATCAAATTTAGACTGTACAAAGCTCCTGTCAGAATGGTTACAGTTTATCCGAAAAGGGCATTTGTCAATAAAACGAATCGATGGAAAAGATGTTGATTCATTAGTGTCAGAAGCTAATCTTATCACTAAGAACAATCATCCTTCTGTCAGCATATCGGAAGACGAGTTCAAGAATTACCTTGCTAAGAAAAAAGAACAAAATTTAGAAGGGATATGGGACTCTCCTCCCTACAAAGTAGCTATCAAAAAGTATCCTGAGGGATATAAAGGGTTTATAGTCAGCTCAACTGCAGATAATTGGATGACGGGTGACGTTAAATTCACCCTCAATAATGAACTATCAGCAGGTATCTATTATCTTAGAGATAAAACTCCGGAAAAAATATCGTCCACGCTGGCCATTGGAAAAAATATGTTTCAGCTGAGCAATTATTTATATACAAAAATATATCCGATAGTAGAAAACACTCCTTTAGAGGCTGATTTTGTAAAATCATATTCAACAGATAAACCTTATCTGCAGAAGATTAATTCAAAAACAATTTTGTTACGTATCCCCAGCTTTAACGGCAGGCAAAAACAAACAATTGATAGCCTTATCACTGTCCATAGACCGCAGTTGGAAAAAATAGAAAACTTAATTATTGATATTCGCAATAATGGTGGTGGCAGTGATGGCAGTTATGCTGAAATTATCCCACTTCTATATACAAACCCCATTCGTACCATTGGCGTAACATTTTATTCCACAAAATTAAACAACCAACGGATGTTGGATTTCTGCGAAAACTATAAAGAATATGGTATTGATCCTAGAGAAATTCCTTTCTACAGAGCTGCATATGATAGTTTAAATAATCATTTGGGAGAATTTGTCAATCTGAAGCCAGACCGAAAATTGATAAGTATTGATTCCAGCTACAAAACACTTCCTTATCCGAAACAGGTGGCTATCATTATCAATGGTGGAAATGGAAGCACAGCTGAGCAATTTCTGCTTGAGGCTAAACAAAGTAAAAAAGTGAAACTCTTTGGTATAACAACTGCGGGAGTATTGGATATCTCCAATATGTATTTTGTAGAGTCACCCTGTAAAGAATATAGGTTGGGCTATGCACTCAGCAAAAGTTACCGTATCCCTGATATGGCTATAGATAATAAAGGGATACAGCCAGATTATTACATTGACAAGACTGTACAAGACTCGCAATGGGTTGACCACGTAAGGAATGTACTGGAAAATTCAAAATAACAATGATGTATTATGCTACAGGCAGATTAATACTGTTGACAGCTTCCCAAAGATATGCTATCAAAGGTATTTTGGGAAACATAAACCGGAAGCATCATACAGAATGCCGCTCTTACAAGTCAGCGGAGTTATCGCAAATCAACACGCGCATCTATCCAAAAATAAGCCTGATTTTTGCGGAATAGATCATCGGGTATTTGGTGGTTGTAAATCAACTCTTCCAAAGTATTGAAGTTGTAGCGTAACCTATCGTCATTCCTGAATTGTATAGGCCGTAAAATTGCGTCCTCATCATCAATAAAAATATCTGACTCGAAAAGATTAATTTTATTTGTAGTGACCCAGGCCATGGCAGCAACTTTATCCATTTTTATCAAGGCTTTAGCCGCTTCTTGATATTGTTTCATTTCCCAGGGGAGATCTTCAGGATAGTGGGAGGCAACATAATCCTGATATATTTTTATATCTCCTATACGCAAGCATTCATTGCGAAGCAATAGCCTTGTTGTATCGCGCGCAAAGCTCATATAGTCAGGATGCATAAACAATCCGTATCGTTTACTATACATTGCTATCTTATCTGCCAATTCTTGCCTCATAATTTATGTAGGCAACAAAAATCATCCCAACATCCTTTTTAGCAATACATTTTGAGCCATATTATTGATTTTTTTGCAAAAAACTGTGATTTATCTAAAGTCGATGAGAACACGCAAGGTATAAAGTCTAATTTTTCATATCAATAGAAAGGATTCTGATAGCACGCCTTTTAAAACAATGCGATATCAGAATCCACTGAAGGTTTATTAAAATATTTTTAAACCGATGATACCCGCCACAATTAGCGTCGCCGACAAGAGTCTGAAGATATTTGCCGAGTCGCCAAAGAAGAATATTCCCACTAACAAGGTACCAACGGCACCTAATCCTGTCCACACCGCATAAGCGGTACCGATCGGAATTGCTTTTTGCGCATAAAACAATAGCCCCCCACTGATCGTCATCGAGATAACGGCCAATATAATCCAGCTAAATTTATTCCCTTCTGGCTGTTGCGCCATCTTCAATCCCAAAGGCCAGCCAATTTCAAAAATACCAGCGACAATTAATGCAATCCAATTCATTTTCAATCGTTTAAAATATACAGTACAAAAGTAATGTCTTCATAGATTGCATTTTTTGATGTATGTCAAAATCGTTATTTAGCGCCGTATGCGACTCAAAGTTTCCTGTGTAATTCCCAAATAAGATGCGATATGACCGAGGTTAACTCGATTTAACAAATTGGGCTGTAACTTGATCAGTGAATGATAACGTTCTAGGGCAGATTCGGTATGTAACGAAAGAATACGTTCCTCCAGGACAATGCAGACTTCTTCTGCAATTTTTCTTCCAATAAGATTTAATTCCGGATATTTTCGATATAGATCGTTCAAATCAGCCACAGAGATCGCATAAACCTCCGAATCCTCGAGAAACTGAATGTTCTCAAATGAAGGTTTGTCAGTATACACAGGCAATATGGATCCGAAAATTTGATTCTCTTCGCCGAACCAACTGTTGAGTTCTCGACCGTTTTTGAAGAAATAGGCACGAATGAGGCCTTTACTAAGCACAAAATAACTCGATATATGCTGACCTTCTTTTAGAAAATGTTCCCCCTTACGTTTCGAAAAGTAATTGATCCTTTGTTCGATATCCTTTTCGATCTCTTCATTAAGATGCCCGTACCTTTTGAGTTGCTGAATTAATGGATTCATAAATAATTTTTAAACGATGACTAATTATTTTCAATACTAAGCATTACCTCCAATCAAAATTTTGGGAATATAGGGGTATATAACCGAAGCATCTGGACTTATTAACATTTTCCTATCTCAAATAGGCAATATTTGTAAACGCTAAATTCAGGAGTTAAACGTTCGAGTTGTCAAATGTTTGCGTGTACCTACCCGATTAAATAGACCTCAATATACAAAACTCTCAAAAAAGCAGTACAGAAAAAGATAAATAAGCTAAGCATAAAATATCTTGCTTAAATAACAAAACGGGCCATATAGGTAATCTACATTGAAAAAAGGGAAAACAAAAGTCTGAAGATATGCAAGAAACCTAAACAACTTATCCCCACGTGGAAGGAAGGTGAGTCCCTTTTGTGACAAACAAGTTATATTGCCTGAATAATATCCGCCATATTCAAACGCGACTTGGCTGTTATGCTAGGCTGATTTGAATCCTCCACATTTCGATAACCGATAGCAACAGCAAATAAAGTATGATATTGTTCAAGCCCTAAAACATGATCATAGCTTTCATTTTCAATCCCTTCCATCGGAGTCGCATCAATTTGATTCGCTGCACATGCTGCGAGAAAAAATCCCAAAGAAAGATATACTTGCTGTTTCATCCAAGATTGCACATGCTGCTCTCCCTTTGATTTCAAAAAACGATGGTAATAATTTATCGAACCTTCAGGTAGTGTGCCGTTGATCTGCTCTTCAAATCGTTCCACATCATTAAGTGCACAAAAGACCACAAGATGACTGGCCTCATTAATTTTTTCCGCATTCCAATAAGATGCTTCAGCTAATTTCGTTTTTGTCTCCCCATCTGAAATAAAGAAAAACTTCCATGGCTGACTATTGATGGAAGAAGGACTCAACCGAAGTATTTCTTTTAGTTCAGCGATCTTATCCGCTGAGATTCTTTCCGTCGAATTATACTTCTTTGTTGTATAACGCTCTTTTGCTGTTTCTAAAAATGCCATAACATACAATTTTAAATTAACTATATTTTTTATAGTTGCAAACTTAAATATAGTATTATATATTTGCAATAACGGTCAAATTTGATAGTAACAGATGTATTTGATAGACAACAAACAATACCCATGCAGTACAAGCCTGACAATGAAATACATAGGCGGTAAGTGGAAGGCAGTCATCCTTATCCATTTAATTGAAAAAAAACGTTACAATGAACTGAGAAAAGAATGTGCATTGATTACAGAGCGTACGTTGAGCCTACAGCTGAAGGAATTAGAAGCTGACGGTTTGGTTAAGCGCACGGTACATACCGATAAAGCCCCCTTAAAGGTAGATTATGAACTTACAGAATTTGGAAAGACACTGATCCCCCTATTGGAATCAATTGCACTTTGGGGCAGAGAGACTGCAACTAGAACTGCAGGGATTCAACAGATAAAATAAATAGGTCGATGTAAATTTCAATACTTATCAGTAAATATTTTTTATTTCAATCCTTTATTTTGTATGCAGCTCCTTTTTCAGTAAAATTTGGACACAAAGATTGTAATATGGTCCATTTAAGCTCCACTTAAGATACAAAGCTAATATCGTCACGGTTTATATAGCGTGAGAATTCAGTAAGCATTAAATCCTGCTCTATTCCCAAAGCCATAATCAAAGCTGATATTTAACTAGATAACATACGCTGTCAAAAGCGTTTTTAATCAGGAAGCTTCCGTCTCAGTTTGCTTCCTGATTAAAACTGAAATACAATGGTTGTAGCTGCTATCTGCCAGAATCTGATCAGAAGCTCTCTTCGACCAATTCTTTATTGGCCATCGCTCCTGCGAGATTACCTGCAGCAACTGCATTGGAAACAGACCGCATCATGC
This sequence comes from Sphingobacterium sp., assembly GCA_029239355.1. Lineage (GTDB taxonomy): Bacteria > Bacteroidota > Bacteroidia > Sphingobacteriales > Sphingobacteriaceae > Sphingobacterium. Next base: position 48,148 of record JAQZAZ010000012.1, on the reverse strand, counting down.
TGGCATTATCGCCACAAGCAAAAACTCCCATAACTGAAGTTTTTTGAAAATTGTCGACGACAATAAGCCCCTGTTCTGTTAGGTCACAGCCTAATTCAATTGGAATACCTGAATGCTGCTTAAAAGGAAGTGCTGCATACAATGCAGCAAATGTCCTTGTGCTGTTATCTTCGAAAACTACTTTTTCCAGCCATCCATCCTTATGTTGTACTTTGATAACCTTTTCTTCAATAACAGCTATACCATGCTTTTCCAATTTCTTTACCTGCTCAGATTCAAAATTAGCCTTCCCCGATGTCAATATTGTCAGATTTGATGTGAGATTATTAACCAGTGAAGCCAAATGCAAAGCTCTATCTCCATTGGCCATAATTGCTGTTTTCTTTCCGCTAAATTCATAACCGTGGCAGTAGGGACAATGAATAACAGAAATCCCCCAGCAAGCTGAAAAACCTTGAATGCTGGGCATGACATCCTCTATTCCTGTAGCAAAAATTATTTTTTTCGCGCTAAAAGCTTCGCCGTCTGCTGTGTTTATTTCAAAACCATCATTCGTTTTCTTTCCACTTGCAGCGAGTCCTTGCTGAAAACGTACTGTTGGATAATTTAATACTTGCTCCTTAGCTTTCTGAGCAATTACCAATGGTTTTTCTCCATCATGTGTAATGAAATTATGTGAATGCGGTGTTTGCCTATTACAGGGCAAACCACTATCAATAATCAATACCCGTCGTAAGGAACGCCCCAATGCCATTGCTGCAGAAAGACCGGCATAACTTCCACCAACAATAATTACATCAAAAGTTTTATCTTCTTTCATTTTTATATAGTTTATTTTAAACGCTGCCATTTATTTTTTGTATTCGAAAAATTGTTTTTCATCAGCGTATATTTTGAACTTCCCAGGATGCTATAAGCCATTCGTCCCGATAAGTGAATCGAAGAAACCATCAGCGTCTCCTTTTGTTATTTTTGTTTTTTCTCCTTTTTACAGATAATCAAATAAAAGGGATAATTCTCCTCCACTTCCTGGATCTCAATCAATCCATATTTTTCAAATGCTGCGTGAATAGATTGCAAATCATAAAAGAATATTTTAACACCTCCAAACAATTCAAAACGATCAGGACCTATAGCTGTCCCCTGTCCATAAATAGCTGCCTGTTTTGACACTGTTGTAAAGATCATGTAACCATTATCGCACAACTGGGCATAACAATCATGTATAAATTTAGCCCGCTCGTCAGCCCCCAGCAGATGGATTAACGCATAGCAAAAGATTCCTCCATATGTTTTGCTATCGAAAGGCATATCAATGACCGAACCATGATAAATAATTGTTTGGGCTCCGAAATGTTTTCGGGCCAGTTCGATTGCCGTATTGGATAGCTCAATCCCTGTAATACCAATTCCATTTTCTAGAAATACATGTCCATTTCGGCCATAACCAAAACCCGGAATTAGGATCTCTTTTATGCTCTTCGCTAAAAAGAAATCTTTTGCTATTTGCGCTGAACGGGCAGGACTTCCGCCCCACATCTCTCCTTTTTCCTTAAAACTACGTTCCCAAAACTCCATGTTTATAGCGTTTATAGTGATACACTGTATTGAATTCAGCTTACAATAATCCTGCAATTACAGTAAAGATAAACGAAGATAAGTTTTTTTATTATTGCAACTATGTAGCAATAATATTAATGCAATTAAATTGCAAATAAATTACATTTAAAGAGTCAGCTGCCAATAATGGTTATTTATCAGTATTGAAAAATGCAGTATTACAAGGATATCTTTGTCTCTCGATTAGAATACATCCTTTGCTAAAGAGAATATGAAAAAAATAAAGACATTTTTTGCGGCGTCATTGCTTCCCTTTTTTACCATGCAGGTGACAGCACAGAAATTAGACAAGATGACCTGGTTTAACGAACCTTCGGAATGGACAGTCAGTAACAACGCACTGTCCATGTTTGTTACTCCCAAAAGCGACTATTGGCGAGTATCACATTATGGATTTACAGTGGATGACGCGCCTTTTTTCTACACCGAACGCGGTGGTGAATTTGAAGTAAAAGTCAAGATTTCGGCTAAATATAAAACTCGCTTTGATCAAGCGGGTCTTATGCTACGGATAGATCATGAAAATTATATAAAAGCAGGAATAGAATTTGTCGATGGAAAGTATAACCTGAGTACGGTTGTCACCCATCGGACCAGTGACTGGAGTATTATACCGGTAGACAAAGAAATTCCTTTTATATGGATAAAAGCTGTTCGCAGACTAGATGCTGTTGAATTCTTTTATTCTTTTGATGATAAGAAATATGTGATGATGAGAAATGCTTGGCTACAAGATAACAAGCCCGTATTGGTTGGTGTGATGGGTGCATCACCAGATGGTGAAGGTTTCCAGGCTAATTTTGAACACTTTAGCATCAAACATCTTCCCGACCAGCGCCGAACAAAATGGCTAAAAGAAAATAGTCCCAATTGATCAGTATCGTCAAGTCTGTCGAAAGAGTTGCATTTGACAGACTTGCTATTATGATGAAGTATCTTCTTGCTTATACATTTTGTCGTATATACTGATCGCTTCGTGCAAATTGCGAACCCGTAGTTTTTGTAGAATGTTTTGTCGATGCCGATTGACAGTATTGACACTCAGGCCTAGCTTTTCAGCAATGTCCTTACTGATCATCCCCCCTCTTACGCAATGCAAAATCTCCCGCTCCCTAGCACTCATGACATCCTTTACATCTTGTTTATTCAGTAAATAGACATCACCACTCACCTGATTAAAGATATAATTCTTATTCACTTGTTGATCTTCCTTTTCGGGCAATAGCGTATAACAGCACAATGCCAACTGGGGAAATTCTTTAGCGGAAGTATCCAGATAGACGATCTGATGCGACATCAGCATATTCTTCCCATCTTTTCCCTCCACACGGAGTATGCTATTTGCCTGGTAGTGAAAACGTTCCTTCGGATCTAGCTTCTTGACCATATCAAGAAATTGCAGTTCAAGCCTATGTTTTACAGCCAGGTCTTCAGGATGTATGCACGCCAATAAAAAGTCCTCCCATATACTATTTATTTCCAATTTTCTATTGGGCGAAGACAGGTGTAGACGTTCGGCAATCGCTCCCATAAAGGTAAAGCTCCAATTTGCCGTCAGATCGCTCAGTACCACAATGCCATTGTGAATGTCAGCATAGGTTTTCGCATACTGCTTATAGTATTTTAAAACCGATAGGTCTACGCTCGTATTTCGTAAACCTTTACCAACAAGATTTTTATTTAATGTCTTTTTTAAATCCGATTCCATCATTCAATATTTCGCAAGTTTATGGACAGTTTTGGAGAACCATTTTTAATGTATGCTCCATGTGACCGAACTTTTCGCGACTTTTATAAGATAAACATTTACGCTTTAAAAAGAAAGACCGATCCGGATATAAGGCAAAGTTGCTTCCTTACTAAAGCCCAGTACTCCTTGAATCGTAAGAAGCTCTCCAGGCATAAAATAAATTCCACCACCATAACCCATATGCCATGTGTTTGAACTTTCAGCTGTCATCCAAACGCGTCCAATATCGTAAAATCCAATTGCGCCAACAGTCCCGGGAACAAGATAAGATGAATAACTAAACAGCTTCAAGCGCATGTCAAAATTATTGAATACCGCTGTTTTTCCTGTAAATCGCCGTGAATTATATCCACGTAAGCTCATCTCACCACCAATCTGTGCGTGTTGATAAAAATAAGGATCTCCCCAAACAGCATCTACCCCTGTTCTATTCGCAAATGTGATGTAGTCGTTAGCGACAGTTTTATAAAAGCTCATCACCTGCTGTAGCTTTGTATATCTCCGGGTCTCGCCGCCAATTTCGGCATTCCAGCCCAATCTTGTATGGATATGTACCCCTGATTTTGGATTTGCGGCATTATCACGTGTATCGTAATCAATACCCCCTGTAATACCCGTAAAAAAATTACTTCCATAGATAGGTTCAGCCGGAAATTCAGCCTTAAATTCCTCAAAGTATTTTCCTACATTATTAGCCTCTTTACTGTTGTAATATTCAGAAGATGAACCATAAAATAATTTCAGTTTAGGATTTAGATATTTTTCCAGAAAAATATCACCACTTACGATATCAAATCTATTTCGATAGTAAGAAATATTTTTTGAATCTGATTTTTCAAACAAGGTATTGTTTCCATAACCAAAAAAATTACTCAGATTTCTGGGGCCAAGTGATGAAAGATGAATAGAAAGATCTTGATCTGCAATTAATTTCTTAAAATGGCCTTTATAATCAAACATAAATGATTCGCGACCTGTCAAATAACTGGACATAAATTGGTGCCGATAAGCATAAGGCTTCTTCCGAAACCCCTGATTTTCGATCAGATATCCCAATCCGAAAATCAGTCCACGATCAACACCATAATCCAGATTCACTACGACTCCTTTACGATCGTATACAAAATTATCGTACTCAAATTGGTGAACAGCAGTATCTGCACTTAATTTTAATCGTACATTTTTATCAACCTGAATACCAGAACCCGGTTGATCTTTTGAGTCATAAATATATACTTTACGACCATTGCTAAATTTACCAGAGGTACGGTATATGTCATCACCATTTCCACCTATCAAACGAATTTTGACAGGAGATCGACCAGATCCATGTAGTTTAAATTCATCTGATCCGGCGATCCCATAGATCCGGACTTCTTCCGTTTGTCCAGGCAAAAAAGTACGTTTCAAGAGTCTTCGCCCTTCGGATCCATCTTTTTTCTTGTTGTGTATATCAATGGTGACAGAACCATCTTTATTGTAGTCAACATCAACAAACTCAGATTTGGCAGATAAAGGCAAATCGACGACACGAGCAAGAAAACGATAATACGCTAGTCCACTCTGCATAAGTTCATCCCTTCTTGACCGAATATTTGTTTCCAATTCCTTCGCGCTTAATTTTACGATGGTATCCGGCATGGCCGACATAGCCTGATGGATCAGCGAATCCGTAAGCGTCTTCTGAACAAATTTTATTTCATCTACCCATTCATCCTCTGTCAGGTGGGTAAGAAAAAAGTGATCAAAATGGCGGGCGTTAAAATTCCAATGTGGCACATTACGTATATGGGGACTATAGGCCTGCAAATGGGCTTTTAACCATTGGTAGGAAAGTAAGGTAGGAAATAAGCCCGATGTTTTATAATACACCTTATCCCGATCTCGCGGTACAGGTGTATAAATCTTCTTACCTTTTTCTTTTTCGGGATCCCAACGCCAATTATCCTCATGACGATCCCAATCTCCCAATGCAAAATCAAGTAATCTTGAACGTAAAGTTAGTTTTTGATCAATTTGCGTATCATTATCTTCTAGCACTTTCCGAATGACTTTTGCACTATTGTCAGTTTTTTCGTCTTCAAAGGGGGTACGGGCTTCAAACATATAAGGCCTATTTTTAAAGACCTCCCGATATTCACCGAATCCCGGATCATCTCCAACGAAAACAAGTTCGGGAGATGAATGCGGAATACCCAAAGCCGTGTTAAACGGAGGAACAGTTAATGCACCAAATGGATGATGTATTGAAATCTGATCCTGAACGATATCTTTTGCAAATGTCTTTCGAAGGCTTTCAGGAAGACTTCGTTCTGGATATTTCTGAATGGATCTTAATACCCATTCCCTCCCTGAGGGATCGGCCATCCGAAGCGACTGGGTTTGCATCCCCCCGCCCAGTTTGACTATACGAAGCCCCCCCTTTTCCGTTTTAAAATCCATTATACGCATTTTTACAGGCGTATTATATAATTTACGATAGCTATCACCCAACCAGAACCGATGAACTAGACCCACTCGGTCATACTCAGGGGCGATGACAGTTGTTATGCTGTCAACTTGTTGAGCATATGAGCTCAAAGCACAGCAGCACGTAATCAATGTTAGGATTCTTCCCATATTTCTTAAGTCGGTCGTAAGGAAAATATGGCTAAAGTTCACATTTTAAAGCATGGAATCAAAGGTTTTCTGCTCCTTTTTTAGTTTAAGCCCATATCGCCCGAAAATTTCATCCTTCTTATGTCCATTGGTTTATTATTATTTCCGCATTAAATTAAGTTATGAAAAGAAAGTCTTAATTATAGGATATTTGAGCCTAGAATTAACCTATATCCAGTAAACGACGATGATAATTGATCTGCCCCAAATGGTAGGTTAAATGTGTCGTTAAATGCACCAACAAATATTCCGTTGTTGTCTTCTTCTCGAACACTAATATGGGGTATATCGCTGCAAGGTTATACTGATTAAGCTTATCCAAAGCCAGATCAACGACATTGATGGTATCATCTATTTTATTCAGAAGAAGCTCTCTTGGTATATCTTTCAATGAAAACTCAGCCTCCCTATTTCGAATATAGCCTGTTTTTCCAATCTCCGCTCCAATATACGTCTGTAGATTTCCAATTAAATGCAAGCATAAATTTCCGGCTGAATTTGCGATACCACGATCAACAATCCAGATATTCTCTTCCCGACTGTAGGATGCAATTTCTATTTTTAGTCTATTTAGATCTCGATAAAAAAGACCTTTCAATGTTTCTACAAGCATAATCTACTTTTTAATATAATGCCACTATCATTTTCATAATCAAAATTAATGTTTTCGGAATAATAAGTGTTTCCTTATGTAAAGAAGCAAATAAAAAATCAGCTCATCCGGCTCTAATGTGGAGAAAATGGATCGAAACCCGTTAAAAATTACATCCATTAAATATTCATAAGATATCGTATTTTTACTTGTACCAACAAAGTAATCAATGCGTATGTTTCCAAAATTTCCAAGAACGACCTGGATCATCTTCTTGATACTAACAGTAACGATCACCCTGCTATTTTCGAAATGTGAAAGCCCTTCGGATGGCAATGATACCCTTGGTTTCCCCTTCCCCTTTTATACCTATTTAGGCGGAAAACGTGATCCAGAGCCACCCAATAGAACGTATTTCAATAGCATATATCTTCTGCTCAACCTAATCATCTATTTCGGAATCGCTTATCTGTTAACGTATTCAATAAAAAAACAGAAAATAAAAAATGAAAGAAAATAATGTGATTATTACGAATTAAACAACATATAATTGGGCAACGAAGTTCTTGCCTCTTAAATTTACAATGTTAGCATTGCTGTCATTATGAAAAAAAACACGAAGATCACCAACCTGAGTATTGAATCTGCGGGGCTACCCAAAGACCCAAAATTGGTCATTGCCGAATATATATGGAACGGCTTTGACGCTAAAGCTACTGAAATCGATATTGCGATTGACAGCAACGGGCTCGGTTATATAAATAGTATTAGCATTAGCGACAACGGTGAAGGAATCGTTTTTAACACCTTGCCTTATTCATTTGGTAATTTTCTCGATTCGGTAAAGAAAAATAGCATTAAGCGAAGCTCTTATACCAGAGGAAAAAAAGGAAAAGGTCGATTTTCTTTTTCGTTATTTGCGACCAGAGCTATCTGGAATACGATCGTAAAGGAACAAGAAAATTTAAAAGCATACCGCATACAGATTGAAAAAGACAGTAAAGAACAATATGATGTTAGCGAAAGCATCCCGGTGGAAAATCAGTCCACAGGAACCCGTGTGCGCTTAGAGGGAGTTTTCGCATTAAATTCATCCTATTTTGAATCAAACGAATTTATGGATTTCATGGCACAGGAATTTGGCTGGTTTCTATACCTTAATCGAGATCTAGGTTATACCATACGAATCAATGGTACAGTGTTACTATATGATCATCTGATCCAAGAAGCAGATCTGTTGTCATGGACTTTATATAGTCCTGATGGAAATTTATCCTATAACTTTCACATCAATTACATTCGCTGGAGTCAGCAGATTGGAGACCGCTATTACTATTATTTGCGCAATAGCGAAAAAAGGGAAATTGCTAAAGTACTCAGTAGCTTTAACAATAATGCTATAGATTTCCATCACTCGATTTATGTAACATCCAACTTTTTTGACGCCTTCCAACAAGAAGATATCAGCATTTCAACAGACATTAATCTCTTCACTGGAAAAGAAAAACAAGTTATTTATCGGAATCTGCTGGCTGAATTACGCGATTTTCTTGACCGCAAACAGAAAAAATATGTTCGTGAAAATGCTGTAGCGAACAAACTAAGTGAATTAGAGAAAAAAGGATTTCTACCCATATATGGCCAAAATGACAAAGACAAAAAAAGAAAAGAGATATTGCTTGCATTGGTTCAGGAAATCTATATCATAGATCCACGAATTTTCTTTGGTGTCAAAACAGATCTGATCCGTACCTATTTAGGTTTCCTAGATCTCCTGCTGCAAACCGAGAAAAGCGCTGATGTTATCCATATAGTAGAGAAAGCAATTTCATTGACCGATAAAGAAAGAAGCCGCATTAAGCAGCTCCTAGCAATGGCTAATAATACCGGTAATAATGCGATCTAGCCTATTTTAATGCTGATTTTTTATTTAATGACTTTTAAATGTCATTAAATAAAATAAAAAGTTAGAATTTTGCTTAACACTGTTAAATCATTTATGCATTAAGCATGGGTAGTAAAGAACGTATACAACGCCTCAAAGATGAGAATAGAACAAATATTCTCGATGCCGCTCTTCAAATCGTCAAGGAAGAGGGATGGCAGGCATTGAGTATGCGTAAAATTGCGGATATCATTGAATATACCGCCCCGATGATTTATGAGTATTTTGCAAACAAAGATGCAATTTTAAACGAACTTGCCAACCAAGGTTATCTCTTACTTGCCCAAAAAGTCAGACAAGCCAAATCAACTCAAACCGACTTGGAGAAACAATTGGAAGCAATGTGGTTCAGTTATTGGGATTTTGCGTTTGAAGAGCGCGAATTATATCAACTCATGTTTGGTGTAGGTACAGCTTGCTGTGGGTTTGAAAAAACTTATAAGTGTGCGGAATCTCATGGCAGATTGATCAGTGATGTAATTCGTGAGATCATGAAGGATAAAAGTCCGTCAGAAGACTTGATCTGTAGAAAGTATTTCACGTACTGGTCTATTATACATGGACTCATATCCATCAATTTAGTTAATCAAGGCAACGGAGATAATACCAATCAGGAGGTACTAAAAGATGCGATCTACGGAATCACCCGTTCGCTTACTGACTAATTTTTTTGCACCAAAAAATACAACGTTAAAAAATCTAACACCGTTAAAATATACCAAAACTTCAATTTTTAATATCACATGAAAACAAATGTATCACCAAGTCTTAAGAAGATTTACATTCCTGCACTTAACAGTGTTAAACGAATTAATATCGTAAAGACTGCATATGTGCTTAGTGCAATCTTGTTATACAGCTGTTCTACAGGAACAAGCAAACCTAATGATCCACCACCAGTTAGCCTCCCTGTTGTCAGCATTGAAAATGGCAACGAGATCGTCTATCAGGAATATCCGGCAACAATCGAAGCTTCTGCCAATATTGAAATCAGACCCCAGGTTGAGGGCATTTTGGAACAGATCTATGTCGATGAGGGTGCGAAGGTCAGTAAAGGTCAGGCGCTTTTTAAAATTAATGACCGTCCATACCAAGAGCAATTGAATCAAGCTAAGGCCAACTTATTAGCTGCGAAAGCTGCATTGGAAAACGCAGAACTGGAAGTTGAAAAGAAAACTAAGTTGGTAAACACCAAAGTCCTGACTGACTTTCAATTAAAAACAGCGATCAGTGCCCGCAATGCTGCTAAGGCGAATGTGCAATTGGCAATATCCGCTGTAGAGACCGCAAAAATCAATGTGGGCTATACCTTGATCCGCGCTTCGGCCGATGGATATATCGGAAGGCTGCAACGTAAACAAGGAAGTTTAGTGGGGCCAACTGATACACAACCCCTGACAGCACTTTCAAACGTCAGAGATCTCCACGTCTATTTTTCATTGGGCGAAAATGATTTTATTGCCTTCAAAAACAACACGGAAGGTAATAATCTGCAGCAAAAATTAAACAACCTTCCCCCGATCAGTTTGGTGCTTTCCGATCAGACCATTTATGATCAAAAAGGAAAAATAGATATGGTGGATGGTCAGTTTGACAAAAACACAGGAGCTATTACATTACGTGCAACATTCAGTAATCCCGAGGGCGTTTTACGCAATGGCAATACAGGCCGCGTCAGGTTACAAAAGAAATACGATCACACTTTATTGGTGCCACAGCTTGCAACACTTGAAATGCAAGACAAAATCTTTGTTTATACTGTCGGCAAAGAAAATAAAGTTGTACAGCAGCCTATTACTGTCATCGGAAAAAGTGGTTCAAACTATCTTGTAAGTAAAGGAATCAACGCCGGAGACCGCATTGTTTATAAGGGTATTGATTTACTGCAAGACGGCCAAAAAATCACACCACAACCTTTATCAAAAGACAGCATCAATTAATATTATAACGACAAACTTATGCTTAAGAAATTTATAGAAAGGCCTGTACTTGCCACCGTAATTTCCATATTACTTGTGATATTGGGAGTAATCGGTATCCTAAAGCTGCCCTTACAGCAGTTTCCAGACATCGCCCCGCCTGCAGTACAGGTCACCGCATTATATCCAGGCGCAAATGCTGAAACAGTACTGCGTGCTGTTGCTCCTTCGCTGGAAGAGTCTATCAATGGGGTCGAAAACATGAGCTATATGAGCTCTACCGCCAGTAATGACGGGTCATTGATGATTACTGTATATTTTAAACTTGGTACGGATCCTGATCAGGCTGCTGTCAATGTACAGAACCGGGTGGCACAAGCCACGAGCCAGCTCCCGGCCGAAGTTGTTCAGGCGGGGATTACAACCGCCAAACAGCAAAATAGCTTGATTATGGTATTAGATCTATATACCGAGGACGAGGGTAAATATGATCAAACCTTTATTACCAACTATGCACAGATCAACATCATTCCAGAGCTTAAACGTATCCCCGGAGTGGGCCAAGCACTGGCTTTTGGGGGTAGTAAAGATTATTCAATGCGCGTATGGCTTAATCCAAACCAAATGGCCGCATACAAATTAACTCCGGAGGAAGTGATGGCGGCTATCCAAGATAAAAACGTGGAAGCCGCTCCTGGTAAATTTGGTGAAAGCAGCCGCGAAGCCTTTGAATTTGTTATCAAATATAAAGGTAAGCTTAACCAAGCGAGCGATTACGAGAATATCATTATCCGATCAAATACGGATGGTTCGGTCTTAAAACTTAAAGATGTCGCCCGGGTTGAATTAGGGTCATACACTTATGCGAGTCATACGCGTATCAATGGTAAAGCCGGACTCAATATTGGTGTCATGCAATTAGCTGGGTCCAATGCGAATGAAATTCAGATTGCCATCCAGGAATTTATGGAGAAAGCTTCTTTAAGCTTTCCAAAGGGTGTAAAGTATCTCGTTTTATATAATACCAAAGATGCGCTCGATCAATCTATTGATCAAGTGAAACATACCTTGATCGAAGCATTTATACTAGTCTTCTTGGTTGTTTTTCTATTCCTTCAGGATTTTAGGTCAACCCTGATACCCGCTATTGCCGTACCTGTGGCGATCGTTGGAACATTTTTCTTTATGCAGCTTTTTGGTTTCTCCATCAATCTGCTGACATTATTTGCACTCGTACTGGCGATTGGTATCGTCGTGGATGACGCAATCGTGGTGGTTGAGGCGGTGCACGCCAAAATGGAGCATAATAATCTCCCGCCCAAATTAGCGACCACTTCTGCCATGAGTGAGATTACTGGAGCTATCATCTCCATTACACTGGTCATGTCCGCGGTGTTTCTTCCTATTGGGTTTATGGAAGGTTCGACGGGCGTGTTCTATCGGCAATTTGCCTTTACACTGGCCATAGCCATTGTAATTTCGGCCATCAATGCCTTGACTTTAAGTCCGGCTCTCTGTGCTCTATTTCTAAAGCCTACGCACCATGGCTACGACGGGACTAAGAAACTTAATTTCAAAGAACGTTTCTTTACAGGATTCAACGTTGGTTTTGACCGCCTGACAAAAAATTATTTGGGCAGTTTACGTTTTCTGATCCGTTACAAATGGGTAGCTTTCGCAGGATTGGGCATTACATTGTTGTTGACAATTTTTATGATTCGTCGCACCCCAACCGGATTTATCCCTTCCGAAGATCAGGGTTTTATCGCCGTATCATTATCCATGCCTGCAGGTGCCTCTTTGGACCGTACTTCGGGTGCATTGGCTGAAGCTGAAAAACAGCTTCAACATGCTGACTTTACCAAGACACTAAACATTTTGGCTGGTTTTAATATTTTAACACAATCAACCAGTCCATCAGCTGGTGTTGCTTTTATTTTGTTGAAACCTCATGAAGAACGCGGCAGCATCAAAGATATCAACGCGATCATGGCCGATGTTAACCAACGTCTAGCGAATATCAAAGGTGCAAACTTCTTCGTATTTACCTTTCCAACAGTTCCAGGATTTAGTAACGTGGATGGGCTTGATATGGTTCTACAAGATAGAACAGGAGGACAACTGAGTAAATTCAGTACAATAGGGCAAGGTTTCATTGGTGAACTTATGAAACGTCCTGAAATTATGATGGCCTTTACAACATTTAAGGCCGATTATCCACAGTATGAATTGCAGGTTGACGATATCAAAGCCGAGCAACTCGGTGTAAGTACCAAAAGTATCTTGCAGACCATGCAGGCCTATTTCGGTAGTGCACAGGCATCAGATTTCAATCGGTTCGGAAAGTATTACCGCGTTATGGTCCAAGCAGATGCGAAAGACCGCAGCGAACCGACTTCCATGGACGGAATCTTTGTAAAAAACAGACTAGGTGACATGGTACCGATCAACACATTGGTTAAATTGCAACGTGTATATGGCCCCGAGACCGCTTCGCGTTACAACCTATTTAATTCGATCGGAATCAATGCGATCCCAAAACCTGGCTATAGTTCAGGTGATGCGATCCGTGCAGTGGAAGAAGTTGCTAAACAACATTTACCTACCGGATTTACCTATGAATTTTCGGGGATGACCAAAGAAGAAATTGTTTCAGGAGGTCAGTCGACCCTTATTTTTATCCTCTGTTTGATCTTTGTTTACTTCCTGCTCGCAGCACAATATGAAAGTTATATTATCCCATTGGCCGTTATACTTTCTATTCCAACGGGTATCTTTGGTGTATTTGCAGCAATTAGTCTTACCGATACGGCTAATAATATTTACGTTCAGGTAGCTCTGGTCATGTTGATTGGTTTGTTGGCAAAGAATGCCATTTTAATTGTCGAGTTCGCTATTCAGGGTCGGAAACAGGGGCTCTCGATACCTAGCGCGGCACTTAAAGCAGCACGCTTACGTCTGCGTCCTATTATCATGACCTCACTAGCTTTTATTGTAGGTATGATTCCTATGATGACCGCAGTAGGCCCCTCTGCACAGGGTAACCACTCAATCAGTATTGCAGCAGCGGGTGGAATGCTCAGTGGCGTTGTATTAGGACTGTTTATTATTCCTATCCTCTTTATTGTTTTCCAATTTATACAGGAGAAAGTAAGTGGCACGCCAAGCGAAAAACAACTGGAAAATGAATCCATTGCTTTGGAAATTCCTGTACATACAAATAATTAGTGAACAATGACAACATCGAAATATATGAATAGAAAAGCAAAGCTACTGACTATTTTCATCTTATCTTTTGCAGCGTGGTCTTGTAAAACAGATAAATTGGTCAGCAATAAAAACCTTGCGCCAAATCTGCCCGAGCAATATCGTGATCAGGGAAAAGCGTCACAAGAAAACAATATTGGTTCTATTCCCTGGCGCGACTTTTTTAAAGATCGGGTTTTACAGAGCTTGATCGACAGTGCTATCCAACATAACCTGGATATGCAATTGGCTCTTAAAAATATCGAGGCATCTCAACTGAGCTTAAGGCAGGCAAAAGCAAATTATCTTCCTTCGGCACAGTTGCAGATCAGGGGAAACAGCACCAACCCCTCCAATAACAGTATGAACGGATTGAGTTTGGGCCAATTTCTAAAACAGCACCATGTTGAAGACTATACGGCTTCAGTGGGTGTGTCCTGGGAGGCTGACCTATGGGGAAAAATAAAAAACCAGAACGCCGCTGCTTTAGCATCGTACTTACAGACGGAAGAAGCAAAAAAAGTCATACAAACGCAATTGATTGCCCAGGTAGCGCAAGGCTATTATCAACTTTTGATGCTTTACCAATTGCGGGATATTGCACAGCAAAATTTACAGTTGAGCGACACGACACTCCGCATCGTTAAGCAACAATACGAAGTTGGTGATATTACATTGCTTGCCTTAGAACAAGTCGATGCGCAGCGTTTATCTGCGGCCGCACTTATCCCTGATTTCGAGCAGCAGATCCGCCTTCAGGAGAATGCGATCCAAATCCTCAGTGGTAAACTCCCTGCGGAAATCAAAACACAGGAGCAATTGGTCAATGTTCGTTTTCCCGAAGATTTGGCGACAGGAGTGCCGGCAGACTTATTAAGCCACCGTCCAGATGTGAAACAGGCTGAACTTGCTGTCACAGCTTCTCAGGCCTATCAAAAATCTGCTAAAGCGAGGATGTATCCTTCCTTGGTTATCAGTGCTGAGGCTGGAGTCAATGCATTCAAAGCCAGTAACTGGTTTAATTTGCCAGGCTCGCTATTTGGTGCTATTACAGGAAGTATTACACAGCCTATTTTTCAGCGCAGAGAATTGAAAACACAATATGAACTTGCTCGTATAGAACAGGAAAAAAATGTTATGATTTTCAAACAAAAGGTGATTGCCGCGGCTGGAGAAGTTTCCGATGCTTTGGTCTCGATCCAAAAACTAAAAGAAAAACAACAGATTACTTTGGATCGAACCAATCGTTTAAAAGAGGCTACAAAACATGCCAACCTACTGTTTGAGACGGGTATGGCTACTTACCTGGAAGTAATCACCGCGCAAAGCAATATATTGCAGAGTGAACTAGAGCTTGCGCAAGTCAAAAAAGCCGAACTTTCAGCTGTGGTAGATCTCTATCGTTCCTTAGGTGGCGGTTGGAGCAATAACTAACTTTGGAAGTGCAATTTTTCTAATTTTATATCACATATCTGGGAGACAGGGGACCGCGAGGGTCTCCTGTCTTATTTTATAGCACCATCGTGACCTATTACCGTTTCCGCTAAGTTTAGACTTTCCTACTCCTACTCCTACTCCTACTCCTACTTGATCTCTCCCTATTGAGGCCTTGCTATCTTCGACCTATCTTTTACAACTTCATGGATAACGATTACGACAGTTATAAATCCTTCAAACCTTGGAATAAAAGGGACAAATGCAACCGCAGTCATGCAATTATTTTTGTGGGACAATAAATTTAATAACATGAGAAACTTAAAAACGATTGCCATGCTATGTTACATAGCTATTTGCACTTTATTGCTTGGAAGCTGCAGTAAGGATGATGAGGTGACACCAGAACCTCAGCTGACACCCAGTGAGTTATTGTCCAGTACAGCCTGGAAAACTACCAATGCCAAAAATAACGAAGGTGAAAATGTGGTACTGACAGATGGCAACGTTTCAAATTTTGTAGGTTTTGCCTATTTTAAATCTGATGGCACCTTTACCATGTACAATCTTGATGACTCTCCCAAAATGCGTGGCGACTGGACGGTTTCAGCGGATGGAAAGACACGGACCATCGTTGCTAAAAACGCTGCTGGAGAAACGCTTTTCACACGTGTAGTAGACATTACTGTATTGACAAAAGAGGAATTTACATACCGGATTTATCCAAACAATAACAATAAGGCCGTTTATTTCGATATAATACACACACCAACGACACACACAGAACCAAAATAACCGGTCGTATTATTTGAGAAACAATACTACCTATTAATCAATAGGATTGGCAACGTTTTAATATTGTCAATCCTTTTTCAAAATTTCCGTTTATCAATTTTTTGGACTATTTCAATCTATAAACTCGTTAAATTCTTCAATATCATGGTAACCAAATACCTTTATTTCGGGATGATTAGCTACAAATGCACGAATTTTACCCATCGAAGCCAGTCGTTGACGGTTATCTTTCGCTCTCATTTTGGCTAGCTATTTACAGGAGGTGTTTCGTTCTCTTTGATTAAAAGGCTGTGTCCACAAACATTGTTATTCACGGACGAAACAATCCGAACGCAATTTAAATGATAAAATTGAGCCATCCTAAAAATTAATTTATAAGGACCAATTTAAGAAAATAATGGCCTAAATCCATTATTTCGATTGTAAAGCGTAATTGAATTCCTTATATTATCAACAGCATACATGGATCAGATAAACTGAAGATAACAATCCAAAGGTTTGTAGCTATACGATTGAGTTGTGGCAAATTGGTATTTCAGCTTGCTCTTTGTACACTTCAGAATAAATTTGTAATCCAGTTCTTAAACGAATTGCGAAATTTGTGGTGATTTAATGGTAATATATACGTAAAACGAATGCAGGAGAAGACGATCTATAAGAATGAGAAAAATTTAATCAGTACAAACAAAAAAAGACTACTATTCACCTTACTGTCTTTTTTTCTCATCTACCTTGTCGCTTATATTATAGATCCGTTCGCGAGCTGCTGGAATGGCTATTTTCAACGAAATAATTTTGAAATACTGGGCGAATGGACATTTACAATTATTTATAGTTTCCTTATTTCAGAATTTAGCATTATTGTACACAATCGATTGGACAGTGTATTAACTTGGAAGGACAATCCAACTGAAAGACTCCTTATTGAAACCGTCATCAATCTCATCGCCGTTCTTCTCATCAATTTATTACTGGTTTACATCATTTCCCGTTATTATCTTGAACTACAGAACGTTACTATTGCAACATCCTTGGAGGAAAAAAGAGGTGCAATACAAAATATCTCCATCAGTGTGATGATCGCTTTAATGATTATGGGGATAAATATTGGAATTCATCTGATCAACAACTGGAAAAACGAATCTATACGCGCAGCCAAACTTGGCCAAGTTGTTTTAGAGGCCGAGCTTCAATCCCTAAAACTGCAAATTGATCCTCATTTTGTCTTCAATAATCTGAGTGTATTGTCGGAAATAATTTTAGAAGATCAACAGCTAGGATATGAATATGCTGAAAATTTCTCCAAGATCTACCGTTACCTATTGGTTAATTCAAAAAAAGATGTTATTTCGCTCGAAGAAGAACTCAACTTCCTTAATTCCTATATTTTCTTGATAAAGAATAGATTTGGGGATGGTGTCCATTTTGAAATTAACGTAGATCCTGCCAAGTCCAATTATCAATTACCACCGCTTACGCTACAGCTTCTGGTTGAGAATGCATTAAAACATAATCAGACCAACAAAAAACGTTCGTTAAAAATCAAGGTATACACCAATGCACAGAATCAGCTCGTTGTCGAGAATATTCTGATACCCATAGAAAATGTATCGGAATCATCCGGAATAGGTATTTCCAACATCATTAAAAGATATGATCTATTGTCAAATCTCCAACCGGAGATATTGAACAACGGAAAAACATTTAAAGTTAATCTACCACTTATAGAACAAAACTCATGAGCATAACCAACGTCTTAATTATCGAAGATGAAAAATTGAATGCTGATCGTCTCAAGCGACTGTTGCGTGAAATAAAACCATCAATACAGATACTCGAGGTCTTGGATAATATTGCAGATAGTGTAAGCTGGTTTCAATGTAATGGGTGTCCGGATCTTGTCATGATGGATATCCGCCTTTCCGATGGTTTGAGTTTCGAAATCCTGGAGAGCATAAAAATTGACTGTCCCCTTATCTTTACGACTGCATTTGATGAATATGCCGTTAGAGCTTTTAAGTTCAACAGCATAGATTATCTCCTAAAACCGGTAGAAAAAAAAGAACTTGAAAATGCACTCATCAAATTGGACAATCTTAAATTTCAGCAAGTAAGTCAAGCACCAATTCAGGGTTTATTGGATTTTATCTATCCCAAAGATTTCAGAACCCGTTTTCTTCTACCCTATAAGGACGGTTACAAATCTATCCTTGTTGAAGAAGTCCAATATTTTTACTCAGAATTTAAGTTAACCCATGCCAAGTTGAAATGTGGAACAGTGGAAATTGTACCACAAACCTTAGAAGAGTTGGAGCAACAACTAAATCCCAAAGTCTTTTTCCGTGCAAATCGACAGTTCATCGTGCATATCGATGCAATAAAGAGGTTACATAATCATTTTAACGGTAAACTTAAAGTGGAAATAAAACATAGCGAAGATGTGGAAATCCTCGTCAGTAGAGAGAAAGCACAGCTTCTAAAAAACTGGCTGGACTTTTAATACCCGTCTTATTCATTTAAATTTATAATGACGATCGGCGAGGCTCAAGCCTCGTATCTGGAATTCTGTTTCTAAGAAAAACGACAAAAAAAAACCGTTTTGATTAAATAATATCAAAATTCAGTGCATTATAGCTACGTTTCAGTAAGCAATTGTTACGTCTCGGTAGATTTCCTTGCAACATCCCTTAAAAGAATTCTTTCTTTTGCTTTATATAAAATGATAAAATGGCACTAAGAACGATGACTTTAAAACCTATCCTTACATTTATTACAGCAGCTACGCTATTATCGTCCTGTGGAGGCAACCAAGAACAACCGCAAGAACAGGCAGTTACTGTTGACTTTATCGAATTATCACCCGCACATGCGGAAACAGAAAAAAAATATCCTGGTACACTGGAAGGCACCGTCAATGTCGACGTAAAAGCTCAGATAACTGGTTATCTGGAGCAGATTTACGTAAAAGAGGGCGATTATGTCACAAAAGGCCAAGCTCTTTTCAAAATCAAAGGAGATGTATACAATGAACAAGTAAACAATAGCAGAGCAGCCTATCAGGCAGCATTGTCTGCAGAACAAAATGCGAAACTGGAAATTGAAAAAATCAAACCGTTGGTAGAAGGCAAGGTGTATACCGAACTTCAGCTTAAAACAGCCGAAGCGAATTACGCTGCTTCAAAAGCTCAGGTTGCACAAGCACAAGCGGCCTTAGGTTCCTCGCAAATCAATGCGCGATTTACCCTGATCAATGCTCCAGTTAGCGGCTATATTGGCAGGATTCCAAATCGAATTGGAAATTTAATTACTCCTGCAGATGCGACACCATTGACAACATTATCAGAAATTAATACGGTAAATGTTTATTTTTCATTGAGTGAGGCGGATTTTATAACCTTTATGAAAGATCAACATAGCAAATCCAGTAATCAGGAGGCAACATTGATCCTCGCTGATGGAACTGTATATAATCATCCTGGGAAAGTAGAAATGGCTAGTGGTAACATTGATCGAACAACGGGCAGTATAACACTCAAGGCAGGCTTTGCCAATCCTGATAAAATTCTTCGTTCTGGAGGTTCTGCCAAAGTCATCTTAAAAAAAGCGCACGACAACGTATTATTAGTTCCTATGGCCGCAGTTAAAGACATCCAGGACCGCTATTTTGTGTATGTCATCGGAGACAAAAACAAAATTGCCATGAAGCAGATCGAAATTGCGGGCAATACAGCCGACGCGTATCTGCTCAAATCAGGTCTGACAGCAGGTGAAAAAATCGTAATGAATAGAATTGATATGCTTAATGACGGAATGCAGGTACAACCAACAAAAAAGTAAAAACTTGCAGTACACGATATCTAAAATTTAAAATAAAATGCTTAAGAAATTTATTGACAGACCAGTTTTGGCAACTGTTATATCTATCATATTTGTTATCCTAGGAATCATCGGCCTATTAAGGCTACCACAGACGCGGTTCCCAGATATCGCTCCACCAACCGTCCAAGTCACAGGAAGTTATCCGGGGGGAAATAGCGAGACCGTATTACGGTCAGTTGTCACACCGCTGGAGGAGCAGATCAATGGCGTTGAGGACATGGAATACATTACCTCAACAGCAAGTAACGATGGTACATTCTCCGTACGTATTGTCTTTAAGGCTGGTGTAAATCCAGATCAAGCAGCTGTAAACGTACAGAACAGGGTGCAACAGGCAACACCGATCCTGCCACAGGAAGTTGTGCGGATGGGATTGACGACCTCCAAACAACAGAATAGTATGATCATGATTTTTAATATCTATACTGTGGATAACAAAAAATATGATGAACTATTCCTACAGAACTATGTGAATATCAACCTGATTCCACAGATCAAACGTGTTCCGGGTGTAGGTCAGGCTATGGTATTTGGTTCGAAAGATTACTCTATGCGCGTTTGGTTGAATCCTCAGAAAATGGCGAGTTATGGTCTTGTACCCCAAGAAGTCATCGCTGCCATTTCCAAGCAAAGTCTGGAGTCCGCACCCGGAAAACTAGGTGAAGAATCAAAGGCACCATTGGAATATGTGATTCGATATAAAGGGAAAAAGAATCTTCCGGAACAATATGAAAACATTATTGTTAAAAATAATGATGTTCAGATCGTCAGGTTGAAAGATGTTGCCCGGATAGAATTCGGTTCGATAAGTTATAGTGGTAATTCGCAAAACAATGGTTTAAATACAGTTACTATTGGTATTTTCCAGACTTCTGGTTCCAATGCCAACGAAATTGAAATAGGTATCGATAAACAGATCGAAATAGCGCAACGCTCATTTCCTCCTGGAATCAAGATATTTAAACTGATAAGTACCAAAGAGCGCCTAGATGAAAGTACCGCTCAAGTCCGTTCGACATTAATTGAAGCGTTCATTTTGGTCTTTTTGGTTGTTTTCTTATTCTTACAGGATATCCGATCGACCATTATTCCGGCGATCGCGGTACCAGTAGCTATCGTAGGTACATTCTTTTTCTTACTGGTGTTTGGGTTTACCATCAATATATTAACCCTTTTCGCCTTGGTATTGGCCATCGGTATTGTGGTCGATGATGCCATTGTCGTCGTTGAAGCTGTCCATGGTAAGATGGAAACATCGACCATGACCGGTAATGAGGCCACACACAGTGCCATGAGTGAAATAACCGGTGCGGTCATCTCGATTACATTGGTCATGTGTGCAGTATTTATTCCTATCGGTTTTATGACCGGTTCATCGGGAATGTTTTACAAACAGTTTGCCTATACACTGGTTATCGCCATTGTGATTTCAGCAATCAATGCATTGACGTTGACGCCGGCTCTTTGTGCCTTGTTACTGAAAAATACACATGCCGAAAATCATGATGGGCAAACTCAAAAAACAGGATTCTCACAACGGTTTTTCAAAGCCTTTAATGCTGGTTTTGAAAATATGACAAATAGATACGTTGGCTCGCTGAAATTTCTTGTTAAGAAAAAATGGTTAGCAGCGTTATTAATTATCGCTACAATAGGCGCTGCAGGATATCTCATGACAAGTACGTCAAAAAGCTTTGTCCCTATGGAAGATGATAACTTTGTCGTGTACAGTTTGGAGATGCCTCCGGGTACCGGTCTCGATCGGACAACTAAAGCTGTAGGAAAAATAGAGAAACTATTGGCTGACTTACCTTCTATTGAAAGCCACACGAGTATCACTGGTTTCAATATGATTGGAAACAACTCCAGTGCTGCTTACGCAACAGGATTCATCCGTCTAAAGGATAAGAAAAAACGTGGCGAAATGAATGATATCGATCAGATTCATCAGGTGATTTCTCAAAAGCTAACTACGGTTAAAGAAGGTAATGCAATGGCTTTCCGCTCTCCTCCTGTTGATGGTTATGGTATGATGAACGGTGCCGAACTTGTACTACAAGACAGAGCCGGAAAATCTCCGGTAGAGCTTAAAGCGATGTCCGATTCTGTTATTGCGAAGATTATGCAACAACCAGGTGTACAATTTGCTTACACCATGTTTAGAGCAGATTATCCACAAATGGAATTGGAAGTTGACGAAGATAAAGCAGCTCAGCTTGGTGTAGATGTCAGTGAAATGCTTTCGTCTGTTCAGACGTATTTTGCAGGCGACCAATCATTGAATTTCAATCGCTTTGGTAAATTCTATCGTATTGCTGTAAAAGCAGACGGAATTTTTAGAACGGATAAGGACGCATTCAACGAAATATTTGTCAAGAACAACAAAGGGGAAATGCTACCGGTAAATACATTGGTAACACTTCGCAAAGTCTATGGACCAGAGTCCGTGACACGTTACAACTTGTACAATTCGCTTACTATTAATGTCGTCAGTAATCCAGGTATCAGTAATGGTGCTATTATGGAAACACTGGAGAAAAATGTGCTGAACAAATTACCAGGGGACTATAGTTACGAATGGACAGGACTAAGTTTGGAAGAAAAGTCTTCTGGCAATCAGACGATGATCATTTTGACATTGAGCTTATTGTTCGTCTACTTCTTGCTTTCCGCGCAGTATGAGAGTTACCTGTTGCCGCTGGCGGTACTGTTATCTATCCCGACAGGGATTATCGGCTCGTTCTTAGGAACACGTGCTATCGGTCTGGACAACAATATTTACGTGCAAGTTGGACTGATTATGTTGATTGGTCTTCTGGCCAAAAACGCTATTTTAATTGTTGAATTTGCATTGCAGCGTAGACGGGCGGGTTCTTCACTCATTGATTCTGCCCTAGAAGGTGCCAAAGCGCGTCTTCGCCCAATTTTAATGACTTCATTAGCCTTTATAGCGGGTATGATCCCGCTGATGTTTGCTACTGGAGGAACAGCAACAGGTAATCACTCTATCAGTACTGGAGCAGCTATGGGTATGTTAAGCGGGGTGATCCTTGGTGTTATCGTTATACCGTTATTGTATCTGGTGTTTCAATATTTACAGGAGAAGGTTTCAAGAAAAAAACTCGTGGACAAGACAAACGATTAAAATGAAAAAATTTCATCACTATATTACTATTTTAGCAGGTACTTCCCTACTTCTCGCTTCGTGCAGTGTGGGCAAAAAATATACACGTCAAGACATGGAGTTACCGGACAATTTCAGAAATAACGAAATTGTCCTGACCTCAGATACACTGGCATTATCGTGGCGGAAGTTTGTGAAAGATCCTAATTTGACCGCGCTTATTGAAAAAGCACTGATCAAAAACACTGACATTAGTGTAGCGCTCTTGAGTATGCAGCAGCTGGAGCTCTCCTATAAACAATCGAAAAAAGGCCTTTTACCAACACTTGATCTAAATGTTGGCGCAAATAGAACTTGGTTATCTACCAATTCCCTGAATGGATCGCTCAGCGATCAATTTATTGGGACACCTTATATGGATGACTACAATGCTACACTCCGACTTTCTTGGGAGGTAGACATCTGGGGAAAGGCAAAGATGCAGAAAGAAGAAGCATTAGCAAACTTCTTTGGACAGAAGGAGAATTTATCTGCGTTGAAAACCCGTATTATAGTTCAGGTTATCCAATCTTACTACAATCTGGTCGCATTGGACGAGCAGTTAAAGATTGCACAAAAAAATGTACAACTTAGTGACAGTACATTGAGTATGATACGTCTGCAATACAATTCCTCGCTCGTGAGTTCTTTAGCTGTAGAACAGGCCGAAGCGCAAAAGAAAACTGCCGAATTGCTGATCCCACTGGCAGACCAGAATATCGCTATTGAAGAAAATGCCATAAGTATACTATGTGGTGGTTTCCCCGATAAAATCCAGCGTTCCGAAGGTCTTGATGCAACTGTTGTCGGGGGGACATTGGCAACGGGAGTTCCAGCCGAACTGCTTAGCCGGAGACCTGATGTCAAAGCGGCCGAGTATGCCGTCGTTGCAGCTAACAGTAGAATAGGATTGGCCAAAGCAGCTATGTATCCTTCGATAAGTTTGACTCCTTCGATTGGAACAAACTCTTTTCAATTCAATCGCTGGTTTGATCTACCGGGGTCTATTGTAAAAACAATAGCAGGAAACATCACCCAACCGATCTTTCAAAAAGGTGCGTTAAAAACGAACTATGAGATTTCGATAATCGAACGGGAAAAATTAGCGGTACAGTTTAAACAGTCTGTTATGCTTGCAGTTTCGGAGGTATCGGATGCCTTAGCGAAAATAAAGCATAGCGACCGGAGACTTCAGCTGATTGAAGCTAAATCCAACTCATTGGCCAAAGCAACTTCCGACGCTGCCCTATTATACAAAAGTGGCATGGCAAATTATTTGGAAGTCATTACTGCGCAAAACAACGCTTTACAAAATGATCTCGAACAGATTAGCATTAAACGGGAAAAACTTAATGCCGTGGTGGATCTATACCGTGCATTGGGAGGAGGAAACGATACCGAGTAATAAATCATTGCGTATACTGAGCTTGGTTCGCTCAATTCTTGAGGATATTCAGGATCATAATAGTTTAATTAAGAGGGCTAACGAAAATTTAGCCCTTTTTATTCGCTTTTAGTCATCATATAAAATACAATTCCCTTTAACTAATTACTGATTTTTGCTAAAATTATTTGAATTAAACCACTGGATTTTATTATCTTCGGGTAAGAAATAGAATGTTATGAACAGAACAAGCTGTCTTCCTCCTCCAATCGCTTAATAATAAATATTAATAAAGCATGGCACCGAATAATCGGCTGATTCCCCATGTTTTTTATTCTCAATCAAATTTTATAACAATAGTATCTGTCTTTTGAAAGATAGATCTGGAAGACAACATTTTATGAAACATTCATATTTCATACTACATCTCGCTGTGGTATGTTTAGGCATATCTGGTGTATTGGGCAAAGTCATCAGTCTCAATGAAGGTATGCTAACTTGGTATCGTGTATTTTTTTCGGCCATTTTCCTTTTTCTTATTTCAAAATGGTCAAAAGCAACCAATGAAATCAGCTTGCGTGAAAAATTAGCGATTGCAAAAAATGGCCTATTGATTACCGCCTCCTGGCTACTTTTTTATGCCAGTATCAAATACTCCAATATTTCAATCGGGGTAGTTTGTTACTGTATGGCAAGTTTCTTTACTGCAATCTTTGCTCCTATCATTAACAAAACGAGATTTAAAAGTTCAGAGTTTTTTCTGAGTGGACTAACGCTTTGTGGTATAGCTTTAATATTTCATTTTGATACAGCACATCAATTGGGTATTATTTTCGGGATCATTTCACCGGCCTTTGCTTCGCTTTATGCAATTTATAATGAACGCCTGGTCAGGCGACACAGCAGTATAGTCATCAACTATTATCAAATGATTGGTGGAAGTGTTGGTCTTGGGTTGATCCTCCCCTGTTATCTTTATTATTATCCGATATCATCTTTTATCCCCAATACAATGGATCTCATTTACCTGCTAATTTTGTCGCTGTGTTGTACCGTTGCTGTATACCTTGCTTTCACAGAAATCTTAAAGAAAATTTCTGCCTTTACACTCAATTTAAGTCTCAATCTAGAACCTGTATATGCCATCCTGATTGCATTTTTATTCTTCAATGAATCCAAAGAGCTCAATCTTTCATTTTACATCGGGCTTTCCCTGGTTATGCTTTCTGTACTTATACAGGCGCTCATCAGTAGAAAAAAAGAAAAACCAGAAAATTAATACATAAAAAGTGGCTTTTGAGTAATATGGTATGGTTGATATCGGATTAAACGATGTCAATTCAAACAAAGAAGCCTAAATTCTGTTCGGAGAAAATCCTATATTTACATAACATCCGACATCCCCTTGATGTCGGAAATTCAGGTAGATTCTTCCAATAAATGACAATATAAATTAAACAATATCATGAGCAATTCTTCTTCTGAAAACAAACTTATCCACGAACAAATTCAATACCTTGAATTTATATCTAGCGATCTTGAGAGAGCTAAAAAATTCTATTCAGCAAGTTTTGGCTGGAACTTTACAGATTATGGCCCTGAGTATACAGCCTTTGATGGTAAATATGTGGATGGAGGATTTACAGTCGGTACACCGGTAAACGGTAGTATTTTGGTTGTCCTTTATTCGAATGATTTGCTATCCACACGTGATAAAGTCGTCCGTGCGGGTGGCACTATCGTTAAAGATATCTTTAGCTTTCCTGGTGGTAAACGATTTCAATTCAAAGACCTCGATGGTTATGAATTGGCCGTATGGGCAACAGAATAATCCCTATCATATATAGAATAGGCCCAATCGAAGCGAACATTGGGTAAAAACAGAAAAGAGCTTAATTTATCATTAAGCTCTTTTCTGTTTTTGGTAATTTTTATTTTTGTTCTTATTGAAACGTCTTCGATTTTGTGGATTGCTGCTTTTCTTTGCCGGATTATATTCAGGCCCAGCTTCAAAGCCTTCCGGTAAAGCGATTTGTTCTACGGGATAACCGATCAGGTTTTCGATCTGGGAAAAGCGCTGCTGATCTTTATCATTCACAAAAGTAATCGCTGTACCCGTTGTCGCTGCACGTGCAGTACGTCCTATACGGTGTACATAATCTTCGGGATCTGGTGGGACATCGTAGTTTACAACCAGACTGATACCTACGATATCGATACCACGTGAGATAACATCTGTTCCCACAAGCACCCTAACCTGACGTGATCTAAATCTACTCATGATATCCTCGCGTTTAGCCTGCTCAAGATCTGAGTGAAAGCCTTCGGCATCTATACCCTGCTTTTGGAGTTCTTGCGCCAGTAATTTAACGGTAGTTTTTTGCGAAGCAAAGATAATCACAGAAACATAATTAACGTCTTGTAAAATGATCTTCAAAAGATCCATTTTTTGCTTATCATATACCAGATATGCGCGTTGGTCTATACCTTCTGAGGGTTTTGAAATAGCGATATTGACCTCAACCGGCTTATAAAGAATCTTCCGCGCAAAATTCCGGATCTTGAGGGGCATAGTTGCTGAAAAAAGCAACATTTGCTTTTTTTTAGGTAAGTAACTGACTATACGCAATATATCATCTTGAAAGCCCATATCCAACATGCTATCCGCTTCATCCAGTACGAAATGCGTCAGATGAGTTAAATCGACTTTCATCGACGTAAGATGGCTGATCAATCGACCGGGGGTAGCAACAATAATATTAACCCCTTCCCGAATAGCTCGTTTCTGTTGTTCGTAGCCCATGCCATCTCCACCTCCATATATGGAGATAGATGTCGCCCCTGTATAATAAGACATGCCCATGATCTGTTGATCTATTTGCAGTGCCAATTCCCTTGTCGGAACCAGGATAATCGCGCGAATAGACTCCTTTGCATCTCTCGCAACAGCATCTAAAATTGGCAACATATATGCGGCCGTTTTACCGGTACCTGTTTGCGCACAGGCAATCATATCACTACCCTTCTTAATGACGGGGATTGTCTGTTCCTGAATAGGCGTAGCCTCTTCAAACATCATGCTTTCTAAGCCCTCTTCCAATTCCGGAACAAAACCAAATTCAGTAAATCTCAAATTTTATTATTTTATTAAATATGCGCTAAGTTACTAAAACTAATCTATATATGATGTCAGCATTTGTTACGCTAGGAGTTACATAGAAAATATGTCCTCAGAAGTCCCCTACCGAATCTTCGTTATTTTAACCTAAAGTTACTTTTGGAAGTATCAGCCAATCTCAACAATGTGTATCCTAATATACCTGCACAAAGAGAAGCAATGAGCACCGCAAATTTAGCTTCCTCAATCAAAAAGGCATCGTTAAAAGATAAGATAGATATGAAGATAGACATGGTAAAACCAATACCTCCCAATAAACCAACGCCGAATATCTGCGGCCAACTTGCACCTTCTGGAAGTTGCGCTATTTTCATTTTTTTAGCAATAAAACAAATCACAAATATACCAATTGATTTTCCTGCAATCAATCCCGCAATAATACCCAGCCCCAATTTGGATGTTAAACCGCCAACCATTTCAGCATGAATTGGAATTAATGTATTTGCGAAAGCAAACAAAGGAATGATTATAAAATTTACAGGCTTGGTCAGCAGATGCTCCAGTTTTTCCAGCGGAGATTCTTTTTCATCTGGCGTTGTAGGTAGCGTCATGGCAACCAAAACTCCGGCTATAGTTGCATGAATGCCCGAATGGTGGATAAAATACCAAATGAATACTCCGGGAATAAGATAGGCCCATAGGGCTTTTACACCAAGTTTATTTAGAATGATCAGAAAAGCAAATATCCCTAGCGCAATAAATAGATAGGTCGCATGAATTCCACTGCTATAAAACAAAGCAATGACCAAAATCGCAAGCAAATCATCCACAATAGCCAAAGCAGCCAAAAAGATCTTGAGGCTTGCCGGAACTTTATTTCCCAAAAGGGTGATAACAGCAAGCGCAAATGCAATATCCGTAGCCATTGGGATCCCCCATCCGTGTGCGGTATCCGTAGCATTTTGATTAATCGCAGCATAGATTAACGCGGGCAATAATGCTCCACCCACTGCGGCCAAAATGGGAAGAACAGCTTTACTTACTGAAGATAATTCGCCCTCGACTATTTCTCTCTTAATCTCCAATCCTACTAATAAGAAGAAAATAGCCATCAATCCGTCATTAAGCCACAAAAGCCAAGAATATTTTAGCTGGATAGTTTCGGTTTCAAATCCTACTTCTTGAAGAAGAAAATCCATGACAGCCCCATAAAGAGACGTATTTGCTACGATCAGTGCCAAGATAACACAGGAAAAAAGAATAATCCCACCAGCAAAGCTAGATTTTAAAAATTCTCTGAAGACAGTTAAATTAATAAGTTTTGACATGACATTAATATCTTTAAGCGCTCAAAAGGTTCACAATATACAACTTTACGACCATTAATCCGACAACCGAACGGGATTACATAAATCTTATTCTATTATCATAAAAAAAACTCATTTTTTCACAGCAGAACGCCAAAAAGCTCGTTTGAATAATAGTCTTTCCTATTTATCTGAACAATTTAATTTCATACCTTGCGCTAAAACCATCCATCTTAATAAAAATCAACTCATTATATCACAACCGCTATAAAACACCTGTTAAAATTGTCATTTTTGTAAAATTAATTTGTCTTTGTAGCAAAAAATGGTTAGCTTGCTACTATAGTTAATAAACCGTTTATTATGTGTAAGAAGTGGATTTTCATGGTGCTTCTTTTCGTAGCAAATTTTACATATGCGCAGACGACAGAGGATACAACCCAACATCAACAACAATCAGGTTCCCATTATATTATTTTAGGGATCATCGCTATTATTGTCATCGTTTATATATTGTACAGGAGGCAAAAGAGGAAATTTAATGAATAAGGGAGATCACTTGATCTCCCTTATTGTTTCTCCCCAACCAAACAATTTCCTTTTGCCCACATCATCCTTAGTCTTTAATTGGCTCATTTGTCTGTGCCAAACGTTGCGATCCTGTATTCGCTGGACAAGCAATATCATCTGTTGCATCATAAACCAACTTTTTACCTTTCAATTTCGTGATCAGTTCCTCAGGTACATACACCTGCACTTTGGTTACGGAGTAACCGCTCGGAAAATAGCGTACGTAGTAGCCATCCGGATGAAGTGTCCAGATTCCACTTGGAACATCCGTACGTGGTTCGGCCATACCCGCCATAATTGCATATTTTTCAAACTCAGCATAAGAATAGTTGCCTGAAGAAACCAGCTGTCTGATATTATTTTCTGCTTCAAAAATCGCCTGCACAGCTGGGGGCATCTGGTCTTTAGCCTTTTGCACCACATCAAACGGCAATATGCCAAGCGCCCCGCCTTCCAGCAATAATAATTGCTCTGCTGTCAATAACTTCAATGCGGTTTCTTTGACCTCGCCGGAATAATCGATAAATTTAGTCTTGGCTATAATTGTCCACAATAACATCTGTACAGATGATTGTTCCACTTCGGGATGCTTTTCTGCACTTTTCAAGATGGCGATGACAACCTCCCGCTTTTTGCCTAGGGTGGGCGCATACATATAACCATCTCCTTTGGATGGTGCATAAGTCCCTGCTTTTAAACAATAACTTTTGTTTGTTATTTCAAAATGGCCGGCCTCGAGCAGATAACCATCAGGACCATTTTTCGGCAATTTTGCCAACGGCTTATAAACAGCAGTATTTTCAAAATCGGGCATCTCCTCTCCTGTCCGATCCACATCTTCAAAGCTTGTGCTTATTGCATCAGGTTCTTTCAATAACTTGTCTAATCCTAACATTTTGCTTCCTTTGGAAGCTACGGCCTTGCTCACCTTATCAAGCAGTCCACCAAATTGAGCGTGAGCACTTTGCAAATTGAGCAAAAGGGCAAAAATTGGCAATAAGGCATACGTAATGTGATTTCTTTTCATAATTGATTTTATTTCAATAGCAAAGCAACAAAAAAGAAGCCAATTTATTGCAATATTTCGCGTTTCATAATTTGTTAATCTGCGACAAATCCAGGAAGTGCATGGCAACCTGTATTGTAATCATATCCATTCCCTTTAGGTCAATAGCCGGACCCCTTATCCATTTTTTTGAAAATCAAAAATTTCAGTGATTTTATTGGGAACGATCTTTGGAAATAGTTAAAAAAATACAAGTTTAAAACGTATCTTTGCAGCATGATTAATGTGTCAAATCTATCCCTTCGTTATGGTAAACGTGTACTATTCGAAGATGTCAATCTAAAATTCACACCCGGCAACTGTTATGGAATTATTGGTGCCAACGGAGCTGGTAAATCTACTTTCTTAAAAATTATTTCTGGCGAAGTTGATCCCTCTACAGGTTCGGTTGCATTTACTCCAGGCGAACGCATGTCGGTATTGAGTCAAGATCACTATGCTTTCGATGAATATACTGTACTAGAAACTGTCATGATGGGTAATCAGGAGCTTTACAAAATCATGAAAGAAAAAGACGCCATTTACATGAAAGAGGATTTCTCTGATGCAGATGGTGAACGTGCCGGTGAACTTGAAAGCCTTTTTGCAGAAATGGATGGCTGGAATGCCGAGTCCAATGCAGCCACACTATTGAGTAGCTTGGGCATTAAAGAAGAATTGCATTACAAGTTGGTATCAGAAATTGACGGTAACCAAAAGGTACGGGTCTTATTGGCGCAAGCTTTATTTGGTAATCCGGATATCTTGATTCTTGATGAGCCTACCAATGATTTAGATATCAATACAATTGCATGGCTAGAAGACTTTTTAGCCACCTACGAGGCTATTGTACTAGTTGTTTCCCACGACCGTCACTTCTTGGACGCTGTATGTACGCATACCGTAGATATCGACTTTGGTAAAATGACCATCTATACGGGTAACTACTCGTTCTGGTACGAATCTTCCCAATTGGCATTAAAACAACGATCTGATCAAAACAAAAAGATGGAAGACAAGGTGAAAGAACTACAGGAATTTATCCGTCGTTTCTCCGCCAACGCATCCAAATCAAAACAAGCTACTTCCCGTAAGAAAGCCCTAGATAAGATCAATATCGATGAGATCAAACCATCCAACCGTAAATATCCTGCAATCATGTTCAATACGATGAACCGTGAGCCCGGGGATCAAACATTACAGGTAGAAGGTTTGAGTAAAACTGTCAATGGTGAAGTATTCTTCAAGGATATCACATTTATGATTAATAAAGGTGATAAGATTGCGGTATTGGGACCAAATTCATTGATCACAACGGCGTTTTATGATATCATCACAGGTAGGGACAAGGATTTCGGTGGTGAATTCAAATGGGGGGTTACCATCACTCCGGCCGATATGCCAATTGAAAACGCAGCCTTTTTTGAAGGCAAAAACGAAAATTTGGTTGATTGGTTAAGAGACTATACAACCAACCCTGAAGCAGACGAACAATTCATACGGGGATTTTTGGGCAAGATGTTATTTTCCGGCGAGGAAGTAATGAAAAAGGTTTCTGTCCTCTCAGGAGGCGAAAAAATGCGTTGTATGTTTTCAAGAATGATGCTACAGGGAGCCAACTTTTTGATTTTTGATGAACCAACCAACCACCTGGACCTGGAATCAATTACTGCATTGAATAACGGGATGTCAGACTTTAAAGGATCTATGCTGTTCACCTCCCGTGACCACGAGCTAACTGAAACTGTTGCAAACAGAATCATTGAATTGACACCGAAAGGGATCATCGATAAATTAATGACGTATGATGAATACATCAACAGCGATGTTGTAAAAGCGCAGCGCGAAGAGATGTATAAATAAGATAATTTATCCCAATTTTATAAAGGCTCCATAATTTATTTTATGGGGCTTTTTTATTGATAGACTCTCCGCTAAATTGACAGGCTCTCCTCTACAAAAAAAAGCACTGAAAGGGGTTCAGTGCTAATCGCGATTGATATGAAAGAATGGAGAAAGTCTACTGATCAGGAGGAGTTGTCAATTGCCATCTCAGCTGCAGCGACACCGCACAGTGGTCAGAGAGATCTAGCCCTTCCCTATTTTGAAAAAGTTTCTTTTGAACCTGATAGTTCTTAGCTTCAAATATAATACGGTCACTGTTACGGTAATAAATCTTATCAATTCCCTCACAGTCATCCGTTAAGTCCAACGCTGCCCGGACAGCAAAGTCTTCTTCACATAAAGGGATTTTCCCTTTATTTTTCAGACTCACCCATGCATCGACCAGGGCTAACTCATCCTGAAAAGAAACAATATTATCCAATACATACGTATAATGGGCATTAAAATCGCCCATTATGAGCAAAGGCTGTCCCCCGGAGTGCTTTTGAATATAATTCTTCAATTGATTCAAATTCTTCTGACGAGCTATCGCTGCATTAGGATCATCTTGTGCCGTTGCATGGACGTTGTACAAATCAATAAAGACTTCTTTTGCCAACTGGATCCGGGCGTACGAAAAACCTTTCGGAGTTAGACAGTCCGATCCATTGCAGTCTTCCCAGCTCACTCGCTCAAAGTCCTGAATAGGATATTTTGACAGTGTGCTCAATCCGTCACCGAATGGTACACCACCCATATTTTCGGTCCGGTAGGCATGTTTATTTCTACTGTACAAAAACTTATTGTAGTTAAAATCCTCCTGCACATTGACAATATCGAAGGCATTGATCCGCTCGCCAATCGATGCTATGCTCGAAGCTCTTTCGGTTACAGCACTGGAAATGAGTTCCGGAAGCCCCGCAATATTATAAGTTAATAAATTGAGCTGCCCCGCCTGCGCATTTGGCATATCGACATAAACGAAATTCATCGGCCTCATTTCCTTAGGCTTCAATTTAAAGCCCAACATGATGCCCGCCGAAGCGCAAACAGTTAAAATCAACACCTTTCGGAGACCTTTAAGTCTAGCTTTCCTTTCGAACAATAAATCTAATAACATGGACTGAATACTTTGTTCATTCCAAAAATACCATTGCAAGATTAGGTCAATTATATTCTAAAATTAATTTTACTTATAAAAATCATTGACAAATTATTAATAATTAACAATTTACAAATACTTTAATGATAAAAGATTAATATCTAAATAGCTTTTGAGTTATGCTTTTCAAATATTTTTATGAAACCCCTAATAAGAATAAAATGAGAAAGGTAGCCTTTTTTACAGAAATACTCGTGGAAGATTTCGATGGTGCATCTCGCACGATGTTTCAGTTGATAAACCGTATTGACAAACAAAATTTTAGGTACTTCTTTATTTATGGCGGCGGTCCCACACAATTCCGGGACTTTCGTTCTTACAAAGTACCCACATTTAAAATACCCGTCAATGATGACTATTGTCTAGCCATTCCGCAACTCATCAAAAAAAAGCTTGAACTGGCTTTGGACGAATTTGCTCCGGATATCATTCATATCGCGACTCCCTCTCTCCTTGGATTTTTTGCCCTGAACTATGCCAGACGTAGAAATATCCCTGTATTAACAATATACCACACCCATTTTATCTCTTACATTGCCTACTATTTTAAGAACATCCTCCCTCTGGTCAAACCCACAGAACAATGGATGAAAAAAGCAATGAATAATTTTTACAACAAATGTGACATTGTCTACGTCCCCACTAAATCCATCTTAACTGAACTGCAACAGATCGGACTTCAACAAAGCGGTTTAAAGCTTTGGCAAAGAGGCATTGACACACAGCTATTTAATCCCAAAAAAAAGAATTCAGATTATATCCACCAACTGACTAAAAATGAAAAACCAACGGTACTATTCGTAAGTCGAATTGTCTGGGAGAAAAACATCAAAACCTTAATTGAAATCTACCAGCACATATACGCGCAAAAACTGGGCTACAATTTCATTGTCGTCGGTGAAGGAACAGCAAAGGCGACGGCAATGCAGGAAATGCCCAATGCTATTTTTCTGGGAAAAAAGACGCATCAGGAACTTGCAATATTGTATGCATCTGCAGATGTATTTGTTTTTCCTTCGGTTTCAGAAACCTATGGTAACGTTGTTGTCGAAGCCTTGGCTTCGGGCCTTCCTTGTGTAATCGCCGATGGTGGCGGTTCGGCCTCCCTCATTGAGCAGGGCGTAAATGGATTTAAATGTCAGCCCGAAAATGCAGCTGGATACGTATATTATTTGAAGAAGATTCTGTCGGACACAACACTAAAAAGAAAACTGGTTACCGCCGGACTTTCTTATGTAGGACAATTGGATTGGACAGGCTTATCTCAACAATACTTTGATGACATTCAATTACTTGCCGATAAAACGCAAGATGCAGAGCTCGCATGGGCAAATTAATAACATCTCGCCGGATCATTAAAGCTGTATTTTTGCTTGTGATCGTGCTATCCTTGGCAATTTTCTTATTCCACAGTGATCTGTCCGCTTTGAAACGAGAGCTTTCAACGATTGGTTACCGCTTTACCCTCCTATTATTGATCACTTTAGTGGCCTATCTTTTCGGGACTTTCGCCTGGTGGATTTGCCTTGGATCTTCGAAAAAAAACATCAATCTTGCTGAGCTTTTTGCTGTACGTCAAATTGGTGAAACTGTCGGACTCTTTAATCCTACAAGCGTTATCGGCGGGGATCTACTGAAAGCCAAATTACTGACACGCTATGATATTCCATTACAACAGGGACTCAGCTCCGTGGCCATCTCCCGTATTACAGCCATACTTTCGCAATTAAGCCTATTCTTGCTGACAATGATTTGGCTGATATGCTCGCCACTAAAAAAAGAAGTTATGCGGTATACGGGATTTGCCATCTATGTCGTCTGCGCGATTTTATTATTGGTTGTCCTTTTGATATTCTATTGGTTAATCTCTACCAAAACAGCGCCTAAACATTTATCTGCTGACACTTCATTTTTAGGGAAAGCAAAAAATCAGCTCCAGAAATTGTGTTGGAATACGAAAGACTTTTACCAACAGCAAAATAACGTGTTTTGGTATTCCTATTCTCTGTTTGCGCTACATTGGTTTGTAGGGAGTCTCGAATTCTACCTGATTCTAAAATTTTTGGCCGTCGAGGTCAACGTAATTCATGGATTAATCCTTGACATGAGCGTCATCCTATTGAAGAGTACGGGTGCATTTGTTCCTGGTCAACTAGGAGTTGAAGAAATCTCAAATAAGTTATTACTTAGCATGATCGGAATTTCAGGCGGGAGCATCTGGCTGAGTGTTTCCCTCCTAAGACGTGGACGTCAGGTATTCTGGACAGCCATTGGCGCGATATTTTATTTATGTATTAAACGCAAAAAACTACATGTTACCATCTGAAATGGAAATCTTATTTGTTAGCCACAAATATCCGCCTGCAGTTGGCGGAATGGAAAAACAGAGCTTTGAACTCATCAATAATGCAGCACTTTATCTAAAAGTACATACATTGATTTATGATAATAAGGAATCTATCTTGCGGTTTTTCATTCATCTAAACAAACGCATCCTGTCCAAAATCAAGAATAACCCCGGCATTAAACTTATTCATTTTAATGACGGATTAATTGCTGCTTTGGCCTCTTTTCACAAAGGTTACGATCACCTGAAAAAAGTTGTCACCCTTCATGGGCTTGATGTGGTATTTCCACTTCCTTATTTCCAACGAAGGATAATCCCCCGCTTCAATACATTTGACCAGGTGATAGCGGTCAGCCAGGCGACTGCCGAAGCCGGACAGTCTAGGGGTATCGACGCCTCAAGAATCACAGTCATCCCGAATGGCGTGGATCCAGCAACGCCGGAATCTGCCTTCATCGCTGATAAAGGTATTGCCGGAGCCGAAAATCATCAACCAAATGGGAATACATCCTCCCTGCCCTATTTTATCACCTTAGGAAGGCCTGTGAAACGCAAAGGGTTCTCTTGGTTGATGCAGCATGTCATTCCCGCTATCCAGGGTAATTTCAAACTCATTATGATAGGGCCATTTGACCAGAACCCAACCTGGAAGGAGCGTTTACTCAACATGCTACCAACAAACTTCTACCACCTATCAACCTTATTCCTCGGGCATCCGACGGATCAACACCATATGCGCACATTATTGAAAGCGCATCCCGAAAAAATCCAGCACTTGGGGAAAATTCCGAGTCATCAATTAAACCAACTTCTTGCACAAGCGCATGCATTTCTGATGCCCAATATCCCAGTCCCAGGAGATATGGAGGGGTTTGGACTTGTCTGCCTTGAAGCATCCTCGGCCGGCACCCTTGTTGTAGCCGCCGAATTGGAGGGGATTACAAGCGCCATTACACATAATCACAATGGACTTTTGCTCAAGAGTCAGGATGCTAATGCTTGGGTCAGGCAACTACAATCCATTTTGGATAATCCAGATCATTATATGAAGCTCGGGCGACAATTTAGAAGCAATACAGACATAAATTTCAGCTGGGATATCATGGCCAGGAGTTATTGTCAAACCTTTATAGCGCTATGCCAAAAACCTTGACCATAAAGCACCCTTACCCAATTCACAAATGAAGAATTCGCTGATAATGATGTTTTATCCCTTGATAAAAAATTAGCAGAATCATGGTCATGGTGAAGAGAATCAGTAGTGCTGGGAAGGAAAAAAAAGTACATGTTATAAACAGCAGCAGTAAAAATAGCCGCAGTAGCTCAATCGGAAAAACCCACTTTTCGTGCTCCAGTAGCCCGCCGATACAAATTACACTGCACAGAATGAAAAGGCCTCCTACCAGCAATTGTACACTATGTTGGTAATTCCCATAAAGCAAAAAGAAAAACAGCAACACCATGGTTAGCATAGACTGGAAAAAGATGTATCGGCTTAGGTTTCTTCCGTGGACCCGGGACTTCGTGCCGGCAAATATTTTTTGCTCCAATTCTTCCCTAATTTCAGGCTGTATATCATCGGGACGGCCAAATATCGTCCGCATTTTGTTTTTTATTCCTACCGCACGCTTGAAGGATATCCCTATCTCAAATAGATAGTGAAAATGTTGCCAAAGGAATGTATACCGATGAATAGGTTTGGTGAGCCCATAAACACAGGGTTCATCGCGTTTTTCGGCAATAAAAGTTCCAAACATCTTATCCCAAATAATTAAAATATCACCATAATTCTTATCTAAATAAATTTCGTTGCTGCTATGATGGACACGGTGATGCGATGGCGTAACAAGAATTTTTTCAAGCATTCCCAGATTACCCACGGTCTGTGTATGCGAGAAAAATGGATACACCCCATGTACCAATAAGATTGCGGTCATCATAAAAGGTGGAAAGCCCAAGAGCGGTATAAAAGCCCAGAACACGGAACGGAAGACGGCTTGAAATATCGTGATCCTTGCAGCAACGGTAAAATTATAGTCTTCGCTCTGATGATGTACCACATGCGCCGCCCATAATAAGTTAATCTCATGGCTATAACGATGATACCAATACCATAAAAAATCCGTAAACAGAAAAAGTAAGATCCAAGTCCACAAATTAGCTTCGATATGGAAAATCGCAAAATTCTGATAGATCCATACGAAAAAAAAGTAGAATAGACTAACTGAAAACATATCGCACATACGTTCAACAATACCGACGTTAAGATTAGAAATTGATTCATCAAATGTATAATACCGCTTTTGTTTCTTCAGGCTATACCAATACTCCAACAGCATCAAAACTAAAAACAAAGGGATGATAAAAGCTAAAAAATTAAGTCTTTCCGTATACATGTAACACTTATTTTTGAGTTAACAACTTCTTCTTACCGACTACCTTATGGGTATAAATTACAAAAAAATCTTTTATTATTTAACAATCAATTTTGAATCAGGTTTTCATTTATGCCTTGTGGGATACGAAAAAGCCCCCAAAAATTAAAAATCTTTTGAGGGCCAATAAAACGATAAAATTTCTGAATTAATTATTCCAAATTAAGGTCTTACTTCTAGTGCACACTTGACATATCCACCTGCGTTTTACCTTGCTTGATCATCAATACAAAAGGTACACAAAGTAAAAATATAATCCCCAAATAAAGGAATACATCCATATAAGACAATACGGTTGCTTGCTTCATGACGTTCACATCCAATATCTGATGCGCTTTGGCCAGCGCCTCATTTGGAGCAAAACCTTTCGCCTGAAAACTCATTTGCAACTGTTGCACACGTTGTTGTACCTCAAACTTACTCGGATCCAGATTTGCGACTAAGTCCACACGATGTTTTTGAGAATCACGGGAGATAAATGTCGTGATCAACGCAATACCGAATGAGCCCCCCAACTGACGCATCATACCCGTGAATGCTGCACCCTCACCAATGGATCTACCATGAAGAGTAGAGAGCGACAATGTCATAACAGGAACAAATAGTAAACCCAAGCCTACCCCGCGAAGGATAAGTGGCCAAAACATGTGTTCAGATCCTGTATCATTGGTCATTAGACCATACATCCAAAAACAAAAGCCAAAAAAGATACTTAAACCGACTGCGACCATATATTTCTGCGGCACACCATTCTGAATCATTTTACCGATAAAAGGCATCATAATCCCAGTCATGATCGAACTTGGCAACAATAACAAACCTGCATCCGTTGCTGTCCATCCCAATATGGATTGCGTATAGATCGGAATAATAAAGGTAGATCCAAATAAACCAAAACCGAGGATAAAACTCATCACCACCCCTACTTGCAAGTTTTTATCTCGCAACACCCTCAAATTAACAATCGGTTTGTCATAGACCAACTCTCGCCAAATAAAGAACAACAATCCGAATACAGATAAAATCGACAGGCCTAAAATTAATGGATCATCAAACCAGTCATCCTGCTGACCATGTTCCAGTACAAACTGAAGTGAACCAATAAACATAATCAAAAATAGCATACCGAACCAATCCACTTCACTTGCCGACTGTTTTTGACTATATTTAGGACTTCGTACAAAGGACAATGTCAATAAAGTAGCAATAATTCCTAAAGGCACATTGATGTAAAAAATATATGGCCAAGAGAAATTGTCTATGATATAACCACCCAACGGTGGGCCCAAAGTAGGTCCAATGATAACTCCCATACCATAAATAGCCTGTGCCATACTACGTTTCTCTTTGGGATAGCTTTCTGTGATAATGGTCTGTGCGGTCACCAATAGCGCTCCCCCGCCCATCCCTTGAAGAAAGCGAAATGCAACAAGCTCCCAGATATTGGTCGCATTACCACATAAAAATGAAGATACTGTAAATATGATAATTGACACGGCAAAGTAATTTCGCCTTCCAAACTGTTGGGATAGCCAACTTGTCATTGGAATAACAATTACGTTAGCAATGGCATAAGCTGTGATCACCCAAGCCACATCTGTCAATGTTGCTCCCAACGAACCTTTCATATCGTTAAGAGCCACATTTACAATTGTCGTATCTACGATTTCCAGCAAAGCACAGAGTACCGCTGTAATCGTGATGACTACGCGTCGAAAACCATATTCAACCAGACTATCTTGTTGATTTAAATTTTCCATAGTTATTGAACATGCACATCTACATCAGCATTCATGCCGGGTCTGAGCAAAGCGACATTTTCAGCTTTATTATCTTTTGTCAATTTGATTTTTACCGGAAGGCGTTGTACCGTTTTCACAAAGTTTCCCGTTGCATTATCCGGAGGCAATAAAGAGAAACGTGAACCAGTGGCCGGAGAAAATGAATTGACTTCACCTTCAAATTCGATATTTGGATAAGCATCCACTTTAATACCTACTTTTTGACCTGGTTTCATTTTTTGCAATTGTGTCTCTTTAAAATTAGCGACCACCCAAGTTTCAATGTTATCGACAATGTAAAATAAAGACTGCCCTGCGTTGATCATCTGACCTGGCTGCACTTTAATATTAGATACCTGACCATCTACTGAAGCCAGCACAGCAGTATATGAAAGATTCAATTTGGCGGCTTCCAATTGTGCTTTTGCTCTTTTGATATTTGCTTCTGCCACAGATGTTTGCTTTGAAGCAACTGTCGTTTTACTCACGATTGCATTACGTTGTGAAGCACTTGCATTGCGTTGTTGTTGTAAGATTTCAACTTGTTTGTCCGCTTCCAGCTTAGCCGTCAAAGCCTGCTCATATTGCTGCTTTGTGATAGACTGATTGTTATATAAATTTTGGTAACGGATATAATCGTTATTCGCTTGTTTTGCGCGAATACGTGCTGCCTCAATGCTTCCTAAATTTGATTGAATCGTTGCATCCGAGATCGCTACATTAGCAGAAGATGCCGAAACATCCGCCTTTGATACATCAAAGCTACTTTCCGCAGCAGCCAATGCCGCTTCTGCTTCGTCCACACGGACCTGATAATCTTGGCTCTCTATGGTAAACAAAGTATCCCCTTTTTTCACCAAATCATTGTCCTTGACATAAACCTTTGAAATAAATCCCCCGACGCGCGGGATGATCGGGCTCATGTTCTTCTCCACCTGTGCATCGTCAGTCGTTTCATGCGCCTGACCATGTAAATATTTATAACCTCCGTAAGCCCCACCGAAGATAACCAGAGCGGCCAGAATAATGGTGAATTTTTTATTTGTACCTTTTTTTTCAGGTGCCTTTTCTACTGTATTTTCCATGTCTAGATTAATTGCTATTTAATGTTTAACGACCCATTTGCCAACAGCAGGTCATAGTATTTTTCAATTGTATTTGCTTTGCTGATTGCCAGGTTGATCCTGCTCTGAAGCTGTTGTACATCAGCAGTCAACAAATCATCTGTATCGGCAATCCCATTATCATACTTATCTTTGGTAATACGATAATTCTCAACAGCCTGATCTACCGCCTGGTGGTACACCACATCCTGCTTCTGGGCCAGCATGTAATTCTCATTAGCCTGTTGCACCTGAACTTTTACACGGTCATTGAGTAGCTCAAGGTTTTCATCGATTTCCTTGATCCGGTTCTTAACAACGTTGGCCTCCCGTTTATTTTTATATAAAGAACCGATATCATATGATATCCCGACACCTACTGATGCCGCATTGGTCACTGTGACTACCTTTTGTAGGCCAAAAGCATTATATCCTGCCGAAGCAAAAACACTTGGCAATGTGGATGACTTGGTCACTTTCAATTGGTCCTCAGCAACCTTACGTTGGGAAGCCAATGATTTTAGATCCGATCGCTCCGTTTTTGCCGCTTCATAGGAAGCCTTCAGTCCAAGATCTATTCCGGTGACCTCAGCCAGATTAATCTGATCCAATTGTGTATCTTCTGCAATCTTGAGCAAATTCGCCAATTGATAATTCAGCACCTTGATGTTTTTTTGCGCTTCCTGAAGTGATACTTGATAATTAGACAATTGCAATTCCGCCTTAAGCAGATCGTTTCTTGCAATCAGCCCATTGTCCAGCATGGCTTTAAAATCTGACACACGTTGTTCCGACTGCTTAATATTTTCAGCAATCAACAAATTGGTCTGCTGTGCTTTATATAGATTCAAATAAAGTGCTATAGCACGTAGCGCCAACTGCTCTTTGCTCGCCACAGCATTCCATTCTTCTGCTTGCAAAGCATCTTTTGCTATGGCAATTCCGCCTTTAATTTTGCCACCAGTATAAATCGGCATGCTGACAGATGCCTGTCCCAGCCAAAGCTGGTTTGCAGCGATATCCGGAGCCGAACCACCTTCACCCAGTGCCAACTTTAAATTCACATTTGGTGTAGTCATTGCCATGTATTGCCCACTCAATTTTGCATCGGGAAGCTGTTTCGATTTGGCACTTTCGACCTCGAGCTGCCTTCCCAATACTTTGGTATCAGCAGTTTTCGCTTCCACACTTTGGTTTGCAGCCATGTGAATTATTTCTTCCAAAGTCAGGTGTTTGTTGTCTTGCGCCAGCAAACCCAAAGGACTCAAAAGCAATAAAGCACTTAAATTGGCCAACTTATTTTTCATATGTCAATAAAGCTTTAATTGTTTTCTGTATAAATTGTGTTAATGTTGTTTCGATATACCTTGCATATTCCGTATCACTTGCAATACGCAACTGTTCCTGTAAAAAACTGTAGTTCATCTGAAAATTCATAAAAGTTCCCATCATCATCGAGTGAATCAGAATCGGGTCGTTACCCCCCTTAAATACACCCTGTGCCACCCCCTCATTAATGACAGACGAGATGACTTCCAGGTTGTGCAACTTGAGCTTCCTAAAAGCCGCTGATACCAGCATACGCTGCTTTAAGGAGCTTTCAATTGTTATAATATGATATAATTTTCGATGCGAATTCATTGATTTAATGGATCTATCCACCATGGCATCAATCTTGTCCAAAGCGTTTTCTATAAGAGCGAGTTCATCCACATTGATCATAAAATCTGGAACACGCCATTCAAAAAAGGTATCCAGTAGCTTATCTTTTGACCCAAAATAATAGTTGATCATGGCGACATTGACATTTGCTTCGTGTGCGATGTCGCGCACGGAAGTTCCATCAAATCCTTTTGTTGCAAAAAGTCGCTCAGCTGCAAGGAGGATATCTATTTGTTTCTCGTTAAAATCCATTAAAAACCCCTAACTTTTTTACCGATAATTATACCTGTTATCCACCGGAAAAATTATCTTCTGTTAATTGCGGGACAAAGTTAAACAAACGTTTAATTTAAACAAACGTTTAATTATTAAATTTATGTAAAAAATACAGCAGGGAATACTGCATAAAAAACAGCTAAATGACCACAATAAAACGATTTACAACAAGATAGCCCTGAATCACAAAAACCATTTAAAGGATCTTTAAATGGTTTTGCCCCGTTTTAGCACAAAAAAAATCTGATGGCATGGCCATCCAACGCATCCATCAAACAAAACGGATGACAGATCTAACTAAAGGTTAGCTAAGTTTTTTTTCGGCAGGTCTAAAATACCAGGATACTGCAATTAGAGTCAGATAAAGTAAAGCTGGAGCTATTAAACCAAAAGCATCCCCTACCATAAGATGGGAATACAATGCTCCAGTTGCCGTAAAGAAAATACCAGCATAAGCCCATTCTTTCAACAAGGGGCTCTTCGGTAGCAGCAGGGCTATGACAGCCAAAATCTTCCAGAGACCAAGCAGCAATAGTATATAGTGGGGATAGCCCAAATGATCTACATTTTGTACCCCACCAGCCCCTTCAGTTTGTATCTTAAAGATTTGTATGATAGCAGTTGATACCAGTCCCAAAGACAGCCATACAGTTGAAATCCAATAAATTATTTTAATGCTCTTTTTCATCTTTATTTTATTTATATTAAGATTGGTTATTTGTATAAGATTGGTTATAGGTGGTCATGATCAGATCTGGATCAACCCAATAATATTATTGCTGCTATCTTTTGCACTTGCCACCAACCTCCCGCCACCGACGTCAGTTATATCACCGATAATTTCGTCTCCCGAATCAATGAGAATCTGCAGGCTGCTTTTGATGTTATCGACATGAAAAAATGCCGTCAGACCATTCTCAGGATTATTGGGAACCAAGCCAATATCCTGATGATTAACTTTAAAGCTAATATAATACGGACTGTCCACATAGGGTTCTACGTTCAATAATTTTGCGAATAATGCTTTCGATTGTGCCATATCTTCTACCGGATAGAGCACTGTTTTAATTCCTTTATTCATTGATTATATATTTTTGCCTACTCTTCTGGATTTTCAGTAACTCCCATTTTTGGGGTTACTGTTCGCTCGCTACTTGTTATGCAGCATATTACGAAATTATAACCCAGATCGGCGATCCATAAATAACAAGACCATAGCAAATGTAGCCATTTGACTACAAATATACATGTAGTTATTTAACTACAAAACATTTTTTTGTTTTTTTTCAGATTGATGTAAATCCGAGTAATTTCTATTCCCAAGAGTTTTTATAAGCATACAGCGGATTGAAATGCCAATTACATAGCAACGCCAGTATTAAGATAAAACAGCATTCGATTGAAAATTTATCTTTCTATCCTATTCATAGGCCTATCGCTGCTTTTAGTAGCCCAGCCTCGGCATATACGGCTAATAGGCGCTGTTTCACCCGGCAATTTCGCTAATTACTTTAATACAGACACGGTACAGTTAAGCCAGCTAAACACAAGCAAAACACCTGCAGGAGTTT
Source organism: Sphingobacterium sp. (assembly GCA_029239355.1). Taxonomy (GTDB): domain Bacteria; phylum Bacteroidota; class Bacteroidia; order Sphingobacteriales; family Sphingobacteriaceae; genus Sphingobacterium. The sequence continues at coordinate 3,502 of JAQZAZ010000012.1, read as the reverse complement.
TTATTGCTTACGAAAAAGCAGATACGCTTAATTTCAAGCATGAATTTTATAAAAGCTTTGACGGACCAGGTTACACCAAAGTCGGATTGGCATTTTATGCGAGAAAAGGAAATGATTATCAGTTGTCCTTCAAGAATGATAACGCTTTCATTTGTGCGTCGTGCAATAATATGAGTTATTATAACGTAAATGCCAGCCGCGATACCGTAAGAATCTCGATTTCGTGGGGGCCGAACGCTTTTGGTCAAAGTGAGGGTTATTATTTTGTTTATCGGCCGGCTACAAAACGCTGGCAATTAGCTGAACGAGATAATTCCGGATCGGATGACGAAGGTACAAGCAACAGCGAATATATGTCCTATTCAAAAAACGTCAAGGTGTATCTAGACGACTATAATGCGGAGTTCCTATCCTACGATTCCACCGTGATCAGCAGTCAAAGGATTGGTATCAGCTGCAAGTCTGGAGACTACGTGGCTCTACTTCGCTCGTTAAAAAAAAATAACTAAAAAAAGCCTTTTTTTTGCTACCTAGAGTTTTTAACGAGCATACAGCAAAGTATTTTATGGAGAACGGCCTGAACGAGGAGCAGCCTGACAATGCAAATCCTATTCATAGTAAAAATGTACCGGCGGTCAATGACATCGGTTATTTTTTGGAACAAATCGGTCAGCTAGATGCATCACAGGTCTTCTTGGACAACGTGATAGTCTATTTTCCTGAACGTGAAGTAGCTTACCTAAACCGTGGTGACGTGTTTTTCAAAAGAGGACAAGGCTATGTTAAAAAAGCGGCTAACGATTATCGCACCTACATTAGACTGATGAATAAACGCGGGTTGCAGGCAAAAATTCCATAAAGAAACCTTGAATTTTTGAACACGTATTAACGTTTCGGAACTTCAAGTATCTAATTTAAAATTCGATAGACCATTTCTTTGAGGATCTCTTCACTATTGAAATTGCTGGGCACATTCACCCCCTTTGACTTCAGATCAGTCTCTTTGAGCACATTCAGCACATCAAAAGTTTTCCGGCGATTGTAATTTCGGGCTGCCAGCTCATATTCCTTTAAGAAAAAAGGATGCACCCCCAATTCTTTTGCGGCCGCAGATTTATCAATGAGGTAATGGTATTTCAGTATTTTGGTAAAGTAGGTAGCCACCTGCCCCACCACCATCACCAAGGGATTGTTCTTTGGGTTTGCCACAAAATAATCCACGATCTGATAAGCTTTCAACGCATTACGTTTTGCCAATGCTGTATTGAGTTCAAACACATTGAAATCTTTTGAAATTCCAATATTGCGTTCGACATCATCCACACTGATCTCCTGGTTCTTAGGAACATTCAGCATCAGTTTGTCCAATTCATTGGATACTTTGGCTAGATCGTTGCCGAGGTAATCCGCAATCAGTGCTGCTGCCTGCGGATGTATGCGCCAGCCAGCATCTTTAAGGTATCCACCAATCCATGGGGCTACTTTATCATCATATAATTTAGCCGCATCAACAACTAATCCGGCTTTTTCAAACACCTTGTATATTTTCTTCCGTTTGTCAAATTTGCCGTGCTTATAGCAAAAAACCAGGATAGTTGTCGGCGTCAGGTGTTCCAGGTACTTCATCAAAAGTTCTTCCGTATCTGATTTCCATTTTAGTTCCTGAGCTTCCTTTACAATAATCACCTGATGATCGCTCAACATCGGATAGCGTTTGGCGGCATTGACTACGGTAGAAATATCGATATCCTTTCCGTAAAAAACAGATTGATCAAAGCCTTTTTGTGCATCATTTAACACCGTCGACTCCAGCGCATCTGCGATGGTATCGATAAAATAACTTTCCTCCCCCTGTAGCAGATAGACCGGTTTAAAGGATCTATTCTTTATATCGGATAAGATCGGATTTATATTCATAGAAGCGAAATTACGATTTTACTGTCAATTCTACAGCAGCATAGCAATGAGAATTCTTCCCGCTATCCGATCAATATTAATTAATAGATCTAACCAATTGATTGAAAGAAGCAACGATAAGGGCGAAAAAAACCACTGCGAAGAATCCTATGAATTCCCTTTTTTTGCTGAAATTTTAGTATATTTGTGTATGTTTTCACCGACACCGCTCAATTTGCCACCGTTCAAAGCTAAAATATCCAAAAAGAACAACGCGGTCTATATTTTTGATGAGCTGCGAAAAAAAGAACTGGTATTAACGCCAGAGGAATGGGTGCGACAGCATTGGATAAATTATTTGGCTTTGATCAAAAATTATCCAAAGTCACTGATGAATATCGAGGGTGGGTTAAAGCTAAACAACCTTCAGCGACGGAGTGATTTATTAATTTATAATAGTAAGGGGCATAAAGTTGTGTTGGCCGAATTCAAAGCACCGCACATTAACATCACACAGAAAGTATTCGAACAGATTGCTAATTATAATTCCGTGCATCGTATTCCATACTTACTGGTGAGCAACGGTATAAATCACTATTATTGCAAAGTTGACTTTGACAACGAATCGTATCAATTTATAGAAGAGCTTCCGGATTATAGTGAAATCGGCTAAGAACTTCTAAGTGGATGGATAAAAGCATAAGCCCTATTATAAGTCACCTTTCTTTGCTGAAAGCGGCTGTACCGAAAAATGTAAAGTAGATGTAAAACATCTTTTCAATTTATTTGATTTTTAAAATATAGTTTTATATTAGTCCTACAGATAGAAAAAAATAAAAAGATGAATATAGATAAAAACGAATTCAGAAAATATGCCGTAAAGCATCACCGCATTGGAAGTCAACATGTTGACAGTTTTATTGCCCGCACAGAGACCAGCATCCCGACAAACCTTACACCATACATCGTTGAAGAACGTCAATTGAACGTTGCGCAGATGGATGTGTTTTCACGTTTGATGATGGATCGTATTATATTTTTGGGAAGCGGTATCGATGACCAGGTTGCAAATATTATTCAGGCACAATTGTTGTTTTTACAGTCCACTGACGCGCAACGTGACATCCAAATCTACATCAATTCACCAGGTGGAAGTGTTTATGCAGGTTTAGGTATCTACGATACGATGCAATATATCACACCAGATGTAGCTACAATCTGTACAGGAATTGCGGCATCTATGGGTGCTGTCCTCTTAGTAGCAGGAGCGAAAGGCAAACGTGCTGCTTTACGTCACTCACGCGTGATGATCCATCAACCATCCGGCGGCGCTCAAGGGGTTGCAGCGGATATGGAGATCAACTTGCGTGAAATGATGAAATTAAAAGAAGAATTATATACCATTATTTCAGAACACTCCGGACAAACCTACGAGTGGGTAGAAAAATCTTCTGATCGTGATTACTGGATGCGAGCCAACGAGGCCAAAGAATTTGGTATGATTGATGAGATTTTACTTCCTAAGAAGGAGATTATTAAATAACGATGGCGAAGAATAACGATAGAGACATTCATTGTTCGTTTTGTGGAATAAGCAAAAATGAAG
>JAQZAZ010000011.1 GCA_029239355.1 Sphingobacterium sp. | reverse complement strand
CTCTTGACCCTGAAAGATTTGTGCTCATTAAATTTAACCATTATTGTTTGTAGGAAAAATCCTTGACATATTGATTTTGGATTGCAGTTGAGGTTATTTTCTTGAGCCGTACATTCTTCAATTGAACCGTCTGAATGGGAAGTTCCGGATTACCATTGATTTTTGAGATAAATTGACCCACCTCCGCTTGGATGTTTGAGAGATAGATATTCGATATTGGCGTTAGTTTTTTTACTTTGGTTGGAACCAAGTTGCGCCATTGATAGAGTACGTCGGTATCAATTCCAAGTATACCCTCTTTTACATTTTGGGCTTTGATATTTGAAAAATAAATGTTTTTGACGTGGCCGCCCATACGTTCATTGGTTTTGATGAACAGTAGATGCATGAGTTTCTCATTAGGCAATACCGTACAATTATTTACATAGATGTTTTCGATGCCACCCGAGAGCTCGCTCCCAACGGCAAGTAATTGGTGACCATCGCGGATCTCGCAATTACGGATCACAATATTTTTTGTTGGTGTTTTTAATCGCCAGCCTTCCGGATTCCGGCCTGATTTCAATGCAATAGCATCATCACCTTGGTCAAAAATACAATTCTCAATCAATACATTCTGACTCATTTCTGGGTCGATCCCATCATTGTTATGACCATGGGCATAGATGTCGATCCCACGTACAAGGACATCTTTCGTTAAGTAGAGGTGCAATGTCCAAAAAGGACTGTTTCGGATCTTAATATCTTCGACCCTAACATGTTGACAACGGTTGAATTGAATAAATTGTGGTCTAAGATTGGATGTGTCATTGACCATAAAGCGTTGTTCGACAGGTATTCCATCTTGTGCCCAATTATAAAGATTTTTGATGCTCTCCATATGTGGTTTCGGTCTTGGAAACCATTTCTCCCAAACAGTAAGATCCGCTTTTATGGTTCCCTTGCCGGTAATGGCAACATTTGTCGCTTTGTAAGCATAGATCAGCGGGGAGTAATTATAGCATTCTAGTCCTTCCCAACTACTGTGAACAGCAGGCAGATAGTCCTTTGGGTCTCCCGAAAATAATAACGTTGCTCCTGCACTGACATGTAAGTTGACATTACTTTTTAAGTGTATAGCCTTCGTTGTCCACTCACCTGGGGGAATAATGACATTCCCTCCAGCTATTGTCGCCAGATCAATTGTTTGAGCTATTGCAGTGGCCGTACTTTCCTTATCGCCTTGGCGTGCACCAAAATCGCGGATATCGTAGTTTTTACAATGCTCGAAATTGGGAATCTTAAACGTTGGAATTTCAAAAGGAGCCTGAATGTTGACCTCTTCCTGTGCAAGCTTGTCTGTTTGCACAAAGCTTAAGCCAACGAACGATATTGATAATAAAATGATTGTAAAGATTGATTTATATGTCATAATTGATCAGTAACGTGTTCTGAAGGAAGTACTAGTGCTCATTGCTTCAAAACAATAATTGTTAAAAATAAAGAACAATCATAGGAGAACCTAATTTTGCAAAGCAGGACAGTACAAGGTGGTTACAGTCGGGAGTTGGTCATAAGTTAGTCGAGCGTTGGTGGTAGGGATTCTATAACAAATATATTACGAAAAGCTTTGAATCCTTGCTATTAGGCTCACTGTCAGGAAAAATGAGCGCTTGCTGGCTGTATATCTGGTTTGTTCAGGATACTACAGGACAGCTCTTCTTAAAAATGTTGATACTTTTAGATTAGCTACTCATTAAGCATATTTTAATGCGCTAATCAATTTTAGAAGCCTTTCAATACATGAATTTTAATTGTTGGGTTAGGGAAAACATATTTATAAACTAAATATTATGAAAAAATTCTTTCGATTTTTACAGCTACTGACATCAATTGCGGTTTTGTCAAGTGCGCAGGCGCAGGATAAGTTCCCAGATGGAACTGCAATCTCAAAGTGGTTTGAGACGATAAAATCAACCAACATAGAAACACTCGGAAAGAAATTTCTGATTACGGATTTTGGTGTTGTCGAGGACAGTTCGCTTGTGCAGACGACAGGGATCCAACAAGCAATTGATAAAGCATATGCCAATGGTGGAGGTGTTGTAGTGGTACCGAAAGGGACCTATCTAAGTGGGTCATTATTTTTTAAACCAAAGACACATTTGTACCTAGAAGAAGGTGCTGTACTGAAGGGAAGTGATGATATCGCAGATTTTGCATTGGCTGAAACCCGTATGGAGGGGCAAACAGTAAAATACTTTATGGCGCTCGTCAATGCAGATCAGGTGGATGGATTTACAATTTCGGGCAAGGGTACACTCGATGGGAATGGGTTACGCTACTGGCGGTCTTTTTGGCTCAGACGGCAGTTTAATCCAAAATGTACGAACATGGACGAGATGCGCCCGCGTTTACTCTATGTATCCAATAGCAAAGACGTGCAGATTTCAGGCATTCGACTAGTCAATTCGCCGTTTTGGACATCCCATTATTACAAATGTGAAAATCTCAAATTGATCGGTTTACATATTTCAGCGCCAAAGGAACCTGTTAAAGCGCCTAGTTCTGATGCGATCGATTTGGATGTATGTCGTAATGTATTGATTAAGGATTGCTACTTGTCCGTCAACGATGATGCGATCGCATTAAAAGGTGGGAAGGGGCCGAATTCCGATAAGGATCCTAATAATGGTCCGAATTCAAATATCATTATTGAAAATTGTTTTTTTGGATTTTGTCATAGTGCACTGACGTGCGGAAGTGAGTCAATTCATAGTTTCAATGTGATTTTTAGAAACAACACGCTGGATAAAGCGCGTAAGCTGTTGCAGCTAAAGATGCGCCCGGACACACCACAGGAATATGAAAATATTTTGATTGAAAATGTAAAAGGAAATGTCAATAGTATGTTGTTTATCAAACCCTGGACCCAATTTTTTGATTTAAAAGGCGAGAAAGATATCAAAATGTCCTATGCGAGAAATATTGTCCTGCGTAATATTGATCTGGATTGCGACATTGTTTTTGATGTACTCAATTCGGAGCAATATGTACTGTCGGATTTTACATTTCAAAATATGCATGTCCGTGCGAGTAAAGATCCTGTTATTCACAAGGAGTACATTAAAGATTTTATCCTAAACAATGTAACGGTTAATAATAAAAAACAATAATATGTACCAGCATATTGCTGTGAGGTAGACCTTGAATGAAGAAAACAAAACTTATTCTTTTGACAGGAGCACTGATCGGTTCTCTTGCCGTTTCAGGCCAACGCAAAATGGAGTTTTTGGATCGAGGAATGGTTGGCGTAAAAACTACGAATAACTCCGTGTTTTTGAGTTGGCGTTTGCTGGGTACCGACGATTTTGACACGGCCTTTGCTATTTATAGGCAGGAAGGAAATGGTATACAGAAAAAATTGAATAACGCACCTTTAACAAAGGGTACCAATTTTTTGGACGATCGTGTTGACCTGAGTAAAGATGTAACCTACATCTTGGATATTGTGGCGGGTGGAAAAGAAAAGGAAGTTGCTAAACTTACTTTATCCAAAGATCAAAAAGTACAGCAATACTTGAATATTCCATTGCGGACCCCCAAAGGCTACACGCCTGGGGATGTCTCTGTGGGCGATTTAGATGGCGACGGGACGTATGAACTTATTGTTCATCAAACTGGTGTTGGACACGACAATGCGCACAATGGGATGACTTCAGAACCTATTTTTCAGGCATATAAACTAGATGGCACTTTTCTATGGGAAATCAATTTGGGTAAAAATATCCGGGAAGGAGCACATTATACGCAATTTATGGTATACGACCTCGATAGCGATGGCCGTGCAGAATTGGTTTGTAAAACTGCTGATGGTACTAAAGATGCACAGGGACATGTTATTGGTGATCCAAAAGCCGATTGGCGTGATACCGTATCAAGTTCAAGAACTTTAGGCCGCATATTGAAAGGACCTGAATATTTAACGGTATTTGATGGGCTGACGGGTAAGGCGCTAAGTACCGTGGATTATCTACCTGAACGTGGGGATCTGGGTTCGTGGGGAGACACGAATGCCAATCGTAGCGATCGATTTTTAGCTTGCGTAGCATATTTGGACGGCATACATCCGAGTGTCGTGATGACGCGAGGATACTATGAACGCACAGCCTTGGCGGCATGGGACTTCAAAGATAAAAAATTAGTGAGCCGCTGGGTATTCGACAGCAAAGTTCGTCAAGATCCTTATTCCGGTCAGGGATATCACAATCTCACAGTTGCTGATGTAGACCAAGATGGTAAAGATGAAATTGTTTTTGGTTCGATGGTTATTGATGATAATGGTAAAGGTTTATATAGTACAGGATTGGGGCATGGAGATGCCTTACATGTGAGCGATCTCGATCCTGATCGCCCAGGATTGGAAATTTTTGGAATTCATGAACTGAAAGGGGGACGAAAAGGGACGGGGGTAGCCTTGTTGGATGCCAAAACGGGAACAGTGCTCTTTAAAAATGCGATCAATAAAGATGTCCCTCGTGGTGTTGCTGCAAATATTGATTCCGATCATAGAGGCGCGTACCTGTGGTGGCTAGGATCTGCAGCGATGTATGATACCAGAGGAAATATTGTCGGGCAGGCTCCGAGGTCGACCAATTTTTTGATCTGGTGGGATGCTGATTTAAGCCGGGAACTTTTAAACAGCAATTATATTGAAAAATACCAAAGCGGGAAAACGGAACGGATCTTTACGGCGACAGGTACTTCATCAATCAATGGATCCAAAAGTACACCCAATCTGAGTGCTGATATTTTTGGCGATTGGCGAGAAGAATTGATCTTGCGTTCAGAAGATAACCAGAATCTCCGTATCTATACAACGACGATCCCAACAGAGCAACGCGTATATACACTTATGCATGATCCACAATATCGCTTGAGTGTAGCATGGCAGAATGTAGCCTATAATCAACCACCACATACGGGATATTACCTTGGTGTAGGAATGGATCGTCCGGTTAAACCGAATATTCAGCTGGTCAAGTCCACCCACAAGAAATAGAAGGGTTGGAAGTGAACGATTTAAATGGGTAGATTATAAAGAAATAGATAAGTTAGCACATGAAGCATACAATAAAATGGATAGGAATGGTATTGGTAGCCTTTCTTTTGATATCCTTTGCAAAACAACAAAATAAGCCTACGATTTATCTTATAGGTGATTCAACTGTGAAGAATAGTAATAAGGACTATTGGGGCTGGGGAACATTGCTTCCTGAACTGTTGGATACTGCACGTGTCCGAGTGGATAATCATGCGATGGCAGGGCGTAGTACAAGGACATTCGTCAAAGAGGGAAGGTGGGCAAAAGTTGACTCATTGTTTAAACCTGGAGATTTTTTATTGATTCAGTTTGGCCATAACGAAGGTTGTAAGCCTGATACGAGCAGACAGGGGTATCGCGGTGTACTGCGGGGGATTGGTCAGGACTCTATTGTATTGGATTGGGGAAATGGGAAGAAAGAGACCGTACGTACTTACGGTGAAAACCTACGTCGTTTTGTGATTGAAGCAAAGAAAAAAGGTGTAACACCGATCTTGTTATCCATGATTCCGCGCAACCAATGGGATGATCAGGGTAAAGTGAAGCGGGCAGGTAAGGATTTTGGATTGTGGGCAAAGGAGATCGCGGAAGAACAGGGCGTCGCTTTTTTGGATCTTAACAGTATTACTGCAGATAAATATGATCGGCTTGGCCCTGAAGCAGTAAAATCTAACTATTTTCCAGGTGACCATACCCATACGAATAAAAATGGGGCGCGAGATAATGCATTGTCTATAATCGAAGGATTTCGTAGGATTAAAAGTCAGCTAGTACAATATATTAAATAATAAAGAAGATGAAATTGAAATTATTGCCATGCGCTGCGGTCCTTTTTGCTGTAATCGGCATGTCCTTTTTGGGACAACAACATAAACCAACCTTGTTTATTATTGGTGATTCCACGGTGAAAAATGGGCAGGGAAACGGTTCAAACGGACAGTGGGGATGGGGAAGTTTTATTGGTCAGTATTTTAAATCGGATAAGATTAATGTTAAGAATCGTGCACTTGGAGGAACAAGTTCAAGAACTTTTTATAACAACCCAAAGCTTTGGCAGAAGGTATTGGATAGTATACAACCGGGTGACTTTGTGCTTATGCAATTCGGACATAATGATTCAAGTCCCATTGTGGATACGTTGCGGGCTAGAGGGACGATAAAGGGGAATGGTGAGGATTACCAGGAAGTGTATAATCCGTTATTAAAGCAACATGAAGTCGTGTATAGTTATGGTTTCTATTTACGACGCTTTGTGAAAAATATTGAAGATAAAGGGGCGACAGCAATTATCTGTTCGCCAATTCCGCGCAATGCTTGGGAAGGAAATCAGGTTCGTAGATCAGATTATGCGCTATGGGCTAAGGAAGCGGCGCAACAGGCTGGGGCATTTTTCATTCCATTACAGGAACTTGTTATTGCACAGTATGAAACATTTGGGAAAAAGAAAGTAGAAACGGAATTTTTTGATCCGAAGGACGCGACGCATACGATTAAAGCGGGGGCTTTGCTGAATGCCAAATTAGTCGCCGAACAATTGAAAGCACAGCCCAAAATCGGGCTAAAGAAATTTATGTAACATGAGGAAACCAATATTTACGCTGTGTATCTTTTTTCTGTTGACAGGATTGACACTGCATGCGCAGCAACGGCCAAATATTGTTCTGATCTTGGCAGATGATATGGGATATTCCGATTTGGGTTGTTTTGGCTCTGAAATTCAAACCCCAAATCTGGATAGAATGGCAAAAGAAGGAATTAAGATGACCAACTTTTACAATGCTTCGCGTTGCTGTCCATCCCGAGCTTCTTTATTGACAGGTTTATATCCACATCAGGCAGGAGTTGGTGATATGATGAATAAGCGTCCTTTTCCTGCTTATCAGGGGTTTCTGAATAGAACTTCAGTGACCTTGGCCGAACTATTAAAAGACGCAGGCTACGGAACCTATATGGCGGGAAAATGGCATGTAGGGCAGGAGAAAGAAAACTGGCCTTTACAACGTGGATTTCAACGGTATTATGGCCTGATTGATGGAGCAAACAGCTATTTTGAAAACAGACCTTATCGGCCCAACCAAAAGTTGACGATAGCCTTGGACAATGAGACTATTGTTCCACCAATAGATTACTATAGCTCGGATGCTTATACAGATTATGCAATGACTTTTATTGGCGAGCATCTAGGAACTAAAAAAGAGAATCCTTTTTTCCTATACTTAGCTTTTCAGGCTCCACATTGGCCTTTACATGCCAAACCTCAGGATATCGCAAAGTACCGCGGTAAATATATGGAAGGATGGGATGCTGTCCGTGAAAGACGTTTTGAAAAACAGCAGCAGTTAGGCGTACTGCCACCAACGACCAAATTGTCTCCAATTGATACGGCATTGCGAAAATGGAACGATTGCAGCTGGGAAGAAAAAGTAAAATGGGATGAAAAGATGGCTGTATACGCTGCGATGGTTGACGAATTGGATCAAAATGTGGGTAGATTGGTTGATTATCTCCAGTCGAGAGGACAATTGGAAAACACTGTTTTTATCTTCCTTTCCGATAATGGAGCGAGCAATGAAACAATAACCAATACTGGATTCACGGCTGATATTAGAGCTGCTAATGAATTTCCGGCCAGCCACCCACGGTCTTTTACCGCCTATGGAATAGAAGGCGCTGCGGTTAGTAATACGCCTTTCAAAAAGTTTAAGCATTGGGAGTTTGAAGGGGGCAATGCAACTGGTTTTATCGCCTATGGGCCAAAGTTTCTGCCACAGGGGAAACAGTTTGATCTGCCGGCCCATTTGATTGATATCATGCCCACTTTAGCGCAGTGGTCGGGTGCAAACTACCCAAAGAACTACGCCGGTAACACGATCAAACCAATGGAAGGAATGTCCCTGCTTCCTATTTGGACGGAGCAACAAAACACTACGAGCAGAGAGATTTGTTTTGAACATGAGGGCAACAAAGCTGTGCGCAAAGGAAAATGGAAACTTGTTTCCTCCTACCCTGAAAACAAATGGCATTTGTATGATGTCGAAAAAGATAGGAGTGAAACTATAGACTTATCGGCTACTTTTCCAAAAATATACCACGAAATGGTTCAGATCTATGAAAATTGGGCAAAAAGAGTCGGTGTGATACCATACGAGCAGCTCGCTCAAAAACCTTCATGACTTCACAGACACCAACAGCAATGAAAGCGAACTGAAGGTTCTTTCTGGCCAATAAGATCAGACACTTTCAGAAAAAAAGGCGAACTCCCGTTATGAATAATTATATAAAGAAAAACATGAAAATATTTAATACTTATACAGCAACTTTACTGATTGCGTTTTTCCTTTCGGCCTGTTCATCGACGAAAAAAGTCGTCGAACAGAAGAAGGAAATCACCGCTGGGGATGTACTTCAATCCTTGCAGTTAACCAATCGCTATTTCATGAATAAATGGACAGACACGGGCAAACCCATCTATACCAACCGTTGGCGGCCAAGTAATATCTGGACCAGAGCCGTTTATTACGAAGGTCTCATGGCACTGTATCAGATTGATAAAAACAATGACTACTACAATTACGCTGTGGATTGGGGAAATAAACATGAATGGGGTATGCGTAATGGCTTAGAAACTCGAAATGCCGATGACCAAGCTTGTGGGCAAACCTATCTAGATCTCTATGAGATTGAACCGAAACCTGAGCGTATCCAGAAGATTAAAGCGAATATAGATTACATTATCAAATCTGGCAAAGTAGACGATTGGACCTGGATTGATGCGATACAAATGGCCATGCCAATTTATGCCAAATTGGGTGTAATGACCAAGGATCAGATATATTTTGATTACATGTATAAAATGTATCAGCATTCAAAAACGCAAGAAGGTGGTGGCCTGTATAACAAGGCCGATAAACTTTGGTGGCGCGATAAAGATTTTGTTCCTCCCTATAAAGAACCAAACGGTGAAGATTGCTATTGGTCACGTGGTAATGGATGGGTCGTGGCGGCTTTGGTCAGGGTACTTTCGTTAATCCCAGAAAACGAAGTACATCGTGCGGAGTATATAGCGGATTATAAAGCCTTGATGGAAGCGCTTGTTCTTATTCAAAGACCGGATGGATTCTGGAATGTCAGTCTGCATGATCCCACTAATTTTGGCGGGCGTGAAACTTCAGGAACGGCATTATTTGTTTATGGTATGGCCTGGGGTATCAATAATGGTTTCCTGGATGCTAAAATATATCGACCTGTTGTAGAAAAAGCGTGGAAAGCAATGACAGCAGAAGCAGTACACCCTTCAGGTTTCTTAGGCTATTTACAAGGGACGGGAAAGGAACCTAAAGATGGTCAGCCCGTAAGTTTTTCCAGTCAGCCGGATTTTGAAGACTATGGTTTGGGCTGTTTCTTATTAGGTGGAACAGAGGTCTATAAGATGTTGTCAAAGTAATCTGATTTATTATACTCGATCCCACATCAGTCATTAAAAATAATTATTAAAATGAAAAGGTTACTCTTTATTTTTTGTTGCCTTCTGCTTTCCTGTTTTACGCATGCCCAAGTGGGACGGAAGACGCTTAGTTTTAACGCCGATTGGCGTTACCACATTGGCGATGTAAGCGATGCTTCCGCTGCTGAGTTCAATGACCGTGAATGGAAGCAAGTTGTCTTGCCCCAAGCCTGGAATGAAGATGAAGCTTTTGCAAAAGCGATACATGACCTTTCGGCAAATATTGTTTGGTATCGGAAGAAATTTCGTATTCCTCAGGGCATTACTTCTGATAAAGTGTTTGTAGAATTTGAAGGAATCCGTTTTGGCGGAGAGTTTTACCTTAACGGGAAATTTATTGGACGTCATGAAAATGGTGTCATGGCCGTCGGATTTGATCTGTCAGACCTGATTGATCGCGATCGTGAAAATATCTTGGCGATACGCATAGACAATAGCTGGAGCTATCGTGAAAAAGCAACAAACAGCACGTATCAGTGGAACGATAAAAACTTTAATGCAAACTATGGTGGAATTCCAAAAAATGTGTGGATCCACTTTGCTTCAAAAATTTATCAGACGCTACCATTATATTCTAATTTAAAGACTACGGGTGTTTATGTCTATGCGAAGAATATGAACATCCCTAAAAAGACAATGGATCTTTTTGTTTCTTCCGAGGTGAAAAATGAAACCCAGCAATCGCGCCTGGTCAACTTTGTTGCCGAAGTACGTAATGCCGATGGGAAGTTGGTGAAAACTTTTTCAAAAAAGTTCAATCTTCTTGCCAATCAAACACAACAATTGACTATGAGTTCAGCTTTGAATCAAGTGAATTTTTGGAGCTGGGGTTACGGTTATCTCTATACGGTGACAACAAAAATCGTACAGGGCAACAAAACTATCGATGCTGTACAGACGAAAACAGGATTTCGAAAAACTGCTTTCAAGAATGGAATGGTGTACCTCAATGACCAAGTTTTGATGATGAAGGGCTATGCGCAGCGTACCAGTAACGAGTGGCCTGCCGTTGGCCTATCTGTAGCACCTTGGTTGAGTGATTTTAGCAATGGGCTGATGGTCAAGAGCAATGCCAATCTGGTTCGCTGGATGCATGTAACACCTTGGAAACAGGATGTTGAATCCTGTGATCGTGTGGGACTTATGCAGATGCTACCTGCTGGAGATGCTGAAAAAGATACGCAAGGTAGACGTTGGGAACAGCGAACAGAGCTTATGCGTGATGCAATTATTTATTATCGGAATAATCCAAGTGTCTTGTTTTATGAATGTGGAAACGAGTCGATTTCGGAGGAACATATGGCGGAGATGAAGGCTATTCGTGATCAATATGATCCAGCTGGTGGACGGGCAATCGGTTCCCGTGAAATGCTGGATAGTAAGCTAGCTGAATATGGTGGTGAAATGCTGTATATCAATAAAAGTGCGCGTCACCCCATGATCGCAACCGAATATATGCGGGATGAGGCCTTACGTAAATATTGGGACGAATTGAGTTATCCATTTCACAAGGACGGTGAAGGGCCGCTTTATAAAGGTGTAGATGCCAGTGATTATAACAGAAACCAAGATAGTTATGTTGTTGAAGCTGTACATCGCTGGTCGGAATATTGGAAAATGCGTCCAGGTACTGGTGATCGAGTAAATTCGGGCGGCGTCAATATTATTTTCTCAGATTCCAATACACATTTTAGGGGAAAAGAGAATTATAGAAGAAGTGGCGAAGTAGATGCCATGCGTATTCCCAAAGATGCTTATTTCGCCCATCAGGTTATGTGGGATGGTTGGATTGATCCAGATCCAAAGGGATTACATCTCGTTGGCCACTGGAACTATGCTCCAGGAACGAAAAAGGATGTATTAGTCGTTTCGGCCGCTGACCATGTAGAATTAGCTGTGAATGGAAAAGTACAGGGAGCGGCAGAAAAGCTATATGATTTCCTATACCGTTTTCCAGCTGTTGATTTTGAGGCTGGCGTATTGACTGCGAAATCATTCAGCAAAGAAGGAAAATTATTGAATACAAAAGAGCTAAAAACAACAGGTGACCCGTATAAAATCCGTTTGACGGCACAACATGGCAAAAATGGCCTTTTTGCAGATGGAAACGATATGGTATTGGCCGAAGTTGAAGTGCTCGATAAAAATGGTTTACGTTGCCCATTGGCTTTTAATACTATTGACTTTAAGTTGGATGGACCGATGGATTGGCGTGGGGGTATTGCACAGGGACCTGATAACCATATTTTAGCTACCACACTTCCCGTCGAGGCTGGTATAAACCGCGTATTACTTCGTACACAGTACGATAAATCGGGTAAGGTTGTATTGAAAGCAGTGTCTGAAGGCCTTTTATCCGATTCGGTTACCTGGACGGTGCAACCTCTCAAAACCATGGAGAATTATTTCGTCAAAGAATCTAACGAAAATTTGCCGTCATTTTTAGAGCGAGGGCCAAGTCCAGCGAAACCCACGCTGGTGCAGTTGAAAAAAAGTCTTAAAATCCGTACAGCTACGGCCGGAGCTAACCTGGACAAGGTGGGACAATCCTATGATGACAATGAGCTGTCCGATTGGGTCAATGATGGTCAGTTAGGTACTGCTTGGATTACATACACCTTACAGGAAAAATCCGATATAGATGAAATCGATCTGAAATTAAATAATTTTAGATCAAGATCCTACCCATTGCAGGTTTTCGTGGACGACAAGCTTGTTTTTGATGGAAATACGGATGTGACATTAGGCTACTGTACATTGTCATTTCCGCGTACTAAGGGCGAAAAGGTAACCATAAAACTTAAAAACGCAGCTTTTACAACGAAGGAAAACAATCAGGTGGAAATGGGGGGTAAGAAACTTGATGATGGGGTGGCTCGTAATGATGCCAATGCCAAAGGTACTTTGAGTATTATTGAAGCCGATATCCATCAGGTATTAGCCAATTAAGAATACGGTAATAATAAAACAGTTCAATACATAAACAAGATGGAGAAAATTGCATTTAAGATGAAACTGAAACCAGGTATGTCTGCGGAATACAAGCGGAGACATGATGCGATCTGGCCAGAATTAATCACTTTATTGCGCGAAAATGGGGTTTCTGACTATAGTATCTTTTTGGACCAAGAGACGGATACGTTATTTGCTGTTCAGTACTTGGCGGGGCATTCGTCACAGGAATTGGGCAAAGAAGTTATTGTTCAGCAATGGTGGGATTATATGCATGATATCATGGAAGTACATGCCGATCATTCTCCGGTATCGGTCAGTTTGAAAAAGGTATTTCACATGGATTAGCCCAATTTTAACATGAAGAAAATATATATATCATTCCTGCTTGTCTGTAATCTGTTGGCCTCTGGCCGAAGTATTGCACAAGATCTATGGCCAGCAATTACCAAAGAAATGAAGCCGTGGACACGTTGGTGGTGGCTTGGTTCAGCTGTAGACCGACCTAATGTCGAACGTGAATTGACTCTATTTGAAAAAAGTGGATTTGGTGGTGTTGAGATAACACCGATTTATGGCGCTAAGGGATTTGAATCCAACTACCTGAGCTTTCTTTTACCACAATGGATGAATATGTTAGCTGTAACTACGGATAAAGCCGGTACGCTGGGAATGGGAGTGGACATTAATTTGGGGACGGGGTGGCCCTTTGGGGGACCTCAAATCAAAGAAAAGGATGCCGCTACCAAATTAATCCTAGATGAATTTGAATTAAAAAAAGGTGAAAAAATTACCTTTCCCCTAAAACCTAAGGATCCTAAACAGCATTATTTCTTTTTGCAGGCTTTACGGGCGTTTAGATCCGACAATAGTGAGATTAAGCTGGATGAGTATATTTCAAAGACCACTGGAACCTGGGAAGCACCCACCGATATTCGTTTATTGGCTGTATTTTCGGGAAGGACAGGCCAAAAAGTTAAACGTGCAGCACCAGGGGGCGAGGGGTATACACTGGATCATCTTGGAAAGCAATCCGTCGGATCCTATTTTAATAGATTTGCTGAAGCTTTTAAGAGCAAACCATTGCATGTACGTGCTTTTTTTAACGACAGCTACGAAGTATATGGGGCAAATTGGACGGATGATTTTTTGCAATCATTCGAACGGATAAAAGGATACAAACTACAAGATAACCTGCTAGATTTTGCAGGCAGGGGCAAGGATGAAGCTAAAACAGCAGGCCTTAAATCGGATTATCGTGAAGTCGTGAATGCGCTGCTTGCCCAGAATTTTTTGAATCCATTTACGGATTTTGCCCATCGCTATAAAGCTATTTCGAAAAATCAAGCTCATGGGTCTCCAGGAAATCTGATCGATTTATATGCAGATACCGATATTGCGGAGTGTGAAACCTTTGGATCCAGCAGTTTTGATATTCCCGGTTTAAGACGCGATACCGCGGATATCCGTAATGTGGATCCAGATCCTATGATGGCCAAATTTGCGACATCGGCAACAAATGTATACGGTAAAAAATATACTTCTTCAGAGACTTTCACTTGGCTTACGGAACATTTTAAAACCTCCTTATCACAAGCGAAACCCGAAGTCGAACAACTATTCCTCGCCGGAGTGAATCATGTCTTCTATCATGGGACGACTTACTCGCCCAAAAACGTGCCTTTTCCGGGATGGCTATTTTATGCTTCTGTTAATTTTGTCCCGCAAAATTCTTTTTGGGATCATCTCACAGGTTTGAATCAATATATTACCCGTGTTCAGTCCATCTTACAGTCCAGTCGTGCCGACAATGAACTGCTCGTATACTGGCCCATTTATGATATTTGGAACAATGCAAAAGGGATGGATAAGGCTTTAAAAGTGCATGATGTTGACGATTGGTTACATCTGACGGAATTTTATAAACAGAGTGTACAGCTACAGAAAAGAGGGTATAGCTTTGATTTTGCCACTGATAAAATTCTGGCGGGAACAACGGTAAACGACGGAAAACTATGGACTTCGAAGGATGCGATCCCGTATCGAGCGATTTATATCCCTACCTGTCATTATTTTTCCGAAGTGACGCTTCAGAAAATTTTAGAAATGGCGACGCAAGGAGCAACTGTCATCTTCCAGAAATTACCGCAGGCGGTTCCTGGATACGGCCAATTAGAGGAACGTCGCGCAATGTTCAATAAATTAATTGCTTCGTTAGGTTTTGCGAACGATAAAGCGAACCAGTATACAGCTTTTGGAAAAGGTAAAATCTATTTGACGACGGATGTCAATTCGGCACTCGAAACAGAAGATATCGCGCCCGAGCGGATTAACCAAACAGGGCTGAAATTTTCACGAAGAGTTGCAGATAAGGACACCTATTATTATTTGGTCAATCACAGTGGGCAGACCGTGGATCGTCATATTACACTAAATGCGAAGGCTGCGTATTATTCGTTGCTGGATCCTCAGACAGGTCGGACCTACCAATTGCCATCGATTGATGGCAAAATAAGAGTGCAGATTGCATCGGGTTATTCCTGGATCATCCTGGCTTCTGGGCAAGGGCCTAAGGAGCACTTTCGGTATCAAGATGAATTAAGCCAAGTGGCCCAATTGGATCGTGACTGGAAAGTCAGTTTTATTGCTGGAGGACCGGTGTTACCAAAGCCGCAAAAGCTAGATCGACTTTCTTCCTGGACCGAATGGGGCGATAAAGACGCCGTTAATTTTTCAGGTACAGCGGCCTATGAGAAAACATTTTCTATCCATAAGGATCAATCAAAATCCTATCTTCTGAAGCTTGGACGAGTTGCGGAAAGCGCCAGGGTGTATATTAACGGAAAGGATGCGGGTGTCTTATGGTCAATTCCGTTTCAACAGGATATTACCACATTATTGGTTAATGGCGAAAACAAGATTCGTATTGAGGTCGCCAACTTAATGGCAAACCGTATCAGCTATCTGGACCGGAAAAAAGTTGCGTGGCGTAATTATCACGAAATCAATTTTGTGAATATCAACTATAAAAACTTTGATGCCAGTGATTGGAAACCCATGGAAAGCGGTTTGGTTGGACCTGTGACTTTGTGGAGTTATTAAGTGAAAACGATTGGATGTGTCCGCCGGCGCTCCTATTTGGCTGGTCAATTTTTCACCATGGTAAGAAGTTTATATTGAACTTTAACTGGATTGAAAAGAAAATGGACCTGTTACATTGAAAAAAAAATAATATTTACAAAAAGCCCCATTTATGGGGCTTTTTAGTTTCTGTAACAGAGTGGATACATTAGAGCCTGTAAGTTCAGGATAGTTAGTTTAAAGGGATATCATAACTTCCAATTACCGATATAAATCACAAATAACAATATAAACTTCAACCCATGAAAAATATCTTACGATATGGTACCGTAGTAATGGCCCAGTTGGCTTTGACTCAGGTATTATATGCTCAAGAACTGCTGAAGGGAAAAGTTGTTGACGATAAAAGTCAACCTATCAGTGGAGTAACTATTCATGTCAACGGCAAAAGTAACGGAACAACGAATCAAAATGGTGAATTTGGTATCGTTGCCAAGCCAGGAGATAAAATTACCTTTACTTCGATAGAATACCTCACTAAAACCCTCAATGTAGTTAACCTCTCGTTTTTACAAGTGAACTTAACACCTAAACAAGAATCGCTTGATGAGGTAGTTGTCATTGGTTACGGTACGCAAAAACAGAAAAATCTGACGGCTCCTGTTTCTAAATTCAAAGCTGAAAATTTGGATGAACGTCCGATAGCCCGTGTTGATCAAGCCCTGATTGGACAAATAGCAGGAGTACGAGTCAAACAATCGACGGGTGTCCCGGGCAAAGGTCTCAGTGTGCAAGTCCGTGGTTCTGGCTCCATCTCAGCAGGTACAGAACCACTCTATGTGGTAGACGGATTTCCTTTGCAAAATGCGAAAACAAATGCATCTGGAGGTTATTCCTCCGGGAATCCATTGGACAATATGAACCCAAATGATATTGAATCGGTTGAAGTATTGAAAGATGCTGCAGCTGCTGCTATCTACGGGTCACGTGCAGGTAATGGAGTTGTTTTGATTACGACCAAACGTGGACGCACCGGTGAAGCAAAATTGAGTTTAAATTCTTATGTGGGTATTTCTTCTCCTTATCGTAAGCTCGATATGCTAAATGGCGAAGAATGGATCGATCGTCAGGTTGAAATGATCAACGCCCAATGGGTTGCGTCAGGTACAGGCAGAACGGCCAGCCAGAGTAATGAAGAACGACGCAAGATATTAGGACTGAAAGAGGGCACGTATAATACTTCATATATGTATGATGATCGTTGGCTGGAGCCGGGACGTCCGGGACTATATATGATCGATTGGCAGGACGAAGCTTATCGTAAGGGGATCACACAGAATTATCAAGTTACCGGTTCGGGTGGGACAGAATATGTCAATTATTATGTGTCGGGGAATTATATGAACCAGCAGGGTATTGTAAAAGGTTTGGATTATAAAAATTATACGGCAAGGGCTAATGTGGAGGTGAAAGCCAATAAAAAGCTAAGTTTTGGTTTAAATTTAGCACCTTCTTATTCGATTGGTAATGATCCAGGTGTCGAGGGGAAAGATAATATCATGCATCAGATTTACTCGATGTCGCCTGTGCAAGATAATCCTGCCGGGACGGTGAACGTACTTGACAATGATAAGTATCCTTGGAGTGTATCGACTAACGACCCGATTGCTAAATTAAAAAACTATCTCGGCGAAAACAAAATCTCACGTTTGCTGGGAACAGTGTATGGGCAATATCATATCCTGGATCATTTGACTTTTAAAACCACAGTTAACTTGGATCAAACGGATAGTCGGAGCAATCGGTTCGAACCATATACGATCGCGGGATCATTGGCAAATAGAATCACCAAGCCAAACCAGGCAACTTATGGTTCCAACAGTGTATACCGTAGACAGACATTTGTCAATGAAAATACACTGAACTACAATATCAATATCGGAAAACACGATATTACCGCTTTGGTAGGGCAGGCATATAATTTTGACAAGTTAGAGAGTTCGTCAATTACTTCTAAAGATGGGTACATCAATAGTTCCATTAAAACTTTGAATGGGGCTGTGGCTACTGTGGCTTCAACAGGAGCAATGCAAAGTATTTTGTTATCCTATTTCGGGCGTGTCCAATACGCCTTTGACGGAAAGTATCTATTTTCGGCAAGTCTTCGGCGCGACGGCTCGTCCCGTTTCGGTACCAATACCAAGTGGGGTTTATTTCCTTCTCTTTCAATCGGCTGGCGTCTGTCGGACGAAAACTTTATGAAATCGCTCAGCTTTATCAACGATTTAAAGCTACGGGGTAGTTTTGGTACAGCTGGTAACAACAATATAGGTGACTATAGCAGTATTTCGGTATTGGGAATCTACAACTATTCTGCAAATGGAATCTCTGCTCCCGGACAAGCTCCAAAAAATATTGTTAATCCCGATTTAAGATGGGAAAAATCCCGTACTTACGATGTTGGACTGGACTTCGGGCTTTTTGGCTCTCGAGTTATCGGATCTTTTGATTGGTATACACGGAAAAGCAGTGACCTTTTGTTGAATGTTCCCGCAATGTATGTAACCGGATTCGGATCTTACTTAAACAATGCCGGGGAACTGAAAAGCAATGGCTGGGATTTGGAAATTACATCACATAACATCAAAAAAGCAGATTTCTCTTGGTCGACATCCTTCAATATCAGTCATAGTGCCAATAAGGTGACCAAATTGGATGGCAATCAGAAGGATTTGTTGATCCCTTCTTCTTTCGATATACAACATAGTCTCTTACGTGTTGGCGAACCTATGTACAGTATTTATGTGGTGCAGCAGAATGGCATATTGAGTCAGCAAGATATTGACAATGGAGCTGCGTTATTTGGTAATGAGAAAGCCGGAGATCCACGTTATGTTGATGCCAATGGTGATGGTGTGATTGATGCCAATGACCGTGTTATTGTCGGGCACCCCAATCCAGATTATGTTTGGGGTATTACCAATAATTTTAAATACAAAAACTTTGATTTGAGCTTTATGTTCCAAGGCCAAAATGGTGGGCACATTTATTCTTTGTTGGGCAGAGCACTGGGACGTACGGGACAAGGGGCTTCGGACAATGCATTGGGCTTCTATCGGGATCGGTGGCGGTCGGAAGAAGATCCGGGCGAGGGCCGGGTTGGAAAAGCCTATTCGACGTTCGGACGTATAAAAAATACAGATTGGTTATATTCTTCAGACTATTGGCGGTTGCGTAATATAACCTTAGGATATAATATCAAAGATATGAAGTTCGGTGGCCAATCTAAACTCAGTATGGTTCGCCTGTTTATGACATTGGAGAATTTCTGGGGTAAAGACAAGTATGATGGTGGTGTCAATCCCGAATCTTCCAATACCAATCTGAGCGGAAGCGATACCTATCCGGAAGCTGGGGATTATGGAGGTTTAGCGATTCCGAAGACAATCACCTTTGGTTTAAATGTAAATTTTTAAAATTATGAAACCATCATGATTTATTCAATCACACAGAGGAATGAATAAATCAGATAGCTTCATCACAATTGAAAAACAAATTTATAAGGATGAAAAAACTAACTATATTTTTATTGCTATTAGGAATTTTTGGTTCCTGTAAAATGGATCTCGATCAGCAGCCCATTTCAGATGCAACCTCAGAAACTTTTTTCCAGACAACGAATGATTTTGTGCAAGGTGTAAATGCCTTGTACAATGGCCTGCAGAAGTATCCGGATCGTTTGATGAACCTGTCGGAAACCCGCTCCGACAATTTATATGCCATCTCGGACGGTGGTGTACGTGACTGGGAAGGAATCAACAGTTTTCATAAGACGATTGCCAGTAATCCCTACGTGCAAGAAGCTTGGTATACGAATTATAATGTGATTTTTCGGGTAAATAATTTTCTTGAGCAGCTGCAGTCCAAAGGTGCGACCGTGATTACCGATGAGGGACTGCGCAATCGGATGGAAGGTGAAGCGAAGTTTTTGCGTGCTTTTCTATATTTTGATCTGCTGCGCTACTTCGGCAAGGTTCCCCTGATAGATCATGTCGTTTCAGCCGAGGAAGCCAAAACCATTCCACGCAGTAATGTCGAGGATATTTATACCTTTATTATTGGCGATCTCAATAAAGCGGTGGAAACCTTACCTGTGCCAGCTGGCTATGCGGAGGCGGATCGAGGCCATGCCAATAAATATGCCGCAAAGATGTTGTTGGGTCTGGTTTATATGACGAGATCAGGGCCTACATTAGGCATAGAAGGTGCCGGACAGGCCAGTAACGAATGGAGCAAGGCCGTCGAGCAATTCAATGAAATTATAGCGAGCAATGAATTCACTCTGTTGGACAAGTATGCCGATATATTTAGTTATAATAATGAGCGCAACAAAGAGGTTATATTTAATATTGAATATGCCAGTGGAGCGAATCCGGTTGTTGGATCGACCTTTCCCTGGGTATTGGTGCCGGATAACTGGTTCAATTCGCTTGGATTGGGCACGCAAGGAGGGTTGACGATTCGACCCGTTTCAAACGATTTTATGGGCACTTATGTGACGGATGATTCGCGTAGGCCTTTTTGCATTCAGGAGGGCTATATATACAATAAAGTTGCAGAGAATCGACCTTTCATCAAGAAATTTGTTGATGTTACCAAAGTGCCTGCGAGCCGGACGGACTGGCCGATCAATTATATTGTGTTTCGTTATAGTGATTTGCTGCTATTGAAGGCAGAATGCATCTTGAATGGCGCTCCCGGTAACAGTTCGACTGATGTGGATGCGGTTGTTAACCAAATCCGAAAACGTGCTGGATTGACTACAGAGCTGGCCAATGTAACTAAATCTCAGTTGATGGACGAACGGAGACGTGAGTTTATTGGAGAGGGATTGCGTTGGTTTGACCTTATACGCAGTGGTACCGTAGAACCGGTCATGAAGGCGTGGATTGCGAAAGAAGATCAGGCAAAACAGATGTCAGATTTTCAATTGAATTATGTATTATACCCAGTCCCACAATCCGAACTCGACAATAGTCCCGGGTTATATACACAAAACCCCGGATACTGATATTTTAATGAATTTATCGCCCTTTATAACTTAAAGGGCGATTTTTTTTTTTGCCCATAGCGCCAGCTCATCACAGGATTGAACAGGATGGTTATTACAGTTCATAGCGTTATTTTTATGCCATATTATAAGCCTGAGAGGAATCCAGATTATCTTTTTTAAATCAGTCTGCTTATTAAGCAATAATGAAGAGTACGCAACTTTTTCATTATCTCGGCATACTGGGAATCGATCTTCACTACCGAAGATCAACAAGGGAAAAATAATAATACCTAAATAATACTTTAATGATAAACTATTTAACAATTAGGTTTGATCATCATGTAAAGAAGTACACTTTTTTGTTGTTTATGGCGATGCTGTGTACGTTAAATTTATTTGCTCAAACCACTAGGACTGGAAAGGTAAATGATGAAAAAGGTTCACCTATCCAGGGTGTGACGGTACAGGTAAAAGGCAAAGCCATGACGGCAAAGACTAATGCCGACGGTTCATTTACGATCAATGCGTTGTCATCTGATGTATTGGCCTTCAGAAGTCTTGGTTATGAATCCCAGGAAGTTGCCGTTGGTAGTCAAAATGCCTTGAATGTGGTTCTAGTGCAAAAGGTTGATGTGATGGATGAAGTGGTTGTGGTTGGTTATGGTACGATGAAAAAGAAAGATGTGACGGGGTCTATTGCCAGTGTAGGGGAAAAGGAGCTCAAAGCAATGCCGGTTAAAGATGCGTTGCAGGCGATGCAAGGTAAGGTCGCGGGGGTTGATATTACATCGAATCAAAGACCAGGAACTACTGGTAGTATAAGAATTAGGGGTGTACGGTCCATCAATGCAGATCAGGGACCACTTTATGTCGTTGATGGGATGGTATTGCAGGCCGGCGGAATTGACAATATCAATCCGAGCGATATCGAGACTATTGATGTCTTAAAAGATGCTTCTGCAACTGCTGTGTATGGTTCACGCGGTGCTAATGGGGTTATCTTGGTTACGACCAAACAGGGGAAAAAAGGTCGTTTATTGTTAAATTATGCTGGTACAGCAACATTCGAAAAGATGTACGATGTAACGGAATACATGGATGCCGCTGAGTGGTTGGATTATGCCCGTCTGGCAAATTTCGGAACCACAACACCTGACTACAAGAAAGATTATGATAAATGGTCTAAAGTCCCAGCTTCTTGGGCTAATATTGCTAAAGGTTGGACCAACAATAATACGGTTTGGGATCCAAGTCTTGTCGGGAATTACGATTGGGCTGATGTTGGACGTAAAAATGCCCTATCAACAGAACATACTTTAAGTGTCTCTGGTGGCGGAGAGAATTCGAAAGGCTATGGTTCATTTGGCTATCTCAAGCAGGATGCAACGCAACCAGGACAAAAATTTAATCGATATACCTCAAAAGTAAGTTTTGAAGCGACTCCGACGAAGTGGTTTACCATGGGCGCTTCACTAAATACCTTTTTCTCCGATCAAGACTATGGATATAATTTTTCTAAGTCCGTAACCGGTGCTGGTGATTATTATTCAGCCTTGCGTAGTATGTTGCCATGGTCGGTACCTTACGATGAAAACGGGAACTACCTTCGTAATCCCGCGGCAGGAGAAGTAAATATTATTAACCCGATTAATGAACTGACAAATAATACCAATCAACGTCAGACGTTCGGGGCCAATGGTAGCTTCTTTAGTCAATTGGACTTTGGCCAAATCTATGCGCCATTGAAAGGGTTGAGATATCGGATACAGTTTGGACCCGAGTTTAGATATTACCGTTTGGGTTTAGCCAATGCAGCCGAAGGAATTAATGGTGACGGCAATAATGCGGTGACCTACTCGACTAATCGGAATCTCTCTTGGACCTTGGATAATTTAATTTACTACGATCGTGACTTCGGAACAGATCATCATTTGGGCGTTACCTTATTACAGAGTTCATCCAAGTATAATTCTGAATCAAGCAATATGAAAGCGACGGATGTTTACAGTGCAAGAGAACTATGGTATAATATTAACTCTGGTGGCTTGGTCGGTACTTGGGGGACTGGACTAGAGGAAAGACAGATGGAATCCTATATGGCCCGTGCTAATTATAGCTATAAAGACCGTTATATGTTAACTGCCTTTGTGCGTTGGGATGGATCTTCGGTATTAGCCCCTGGTCACCAATGGAGCTCATTTCCATCTGTTGCTGCATCATGGCGAATTGACCAAGAAGATTTTATGCAAGGTGCTCGATTTATTAATGCATTAAAATTACGGGTAGGCGCAGGGGTTGTTGGCAACGCTGCAATTGGTGCCTATGGTACAAAGGGCGGATTGACGCAAAATTTTTACAATTGGAGTGCAAACAATTCGAGTTCCGGTTATGTCGCATCAGATCCTTCTGCTGCGAACCCTCAAAAAATGGCAAATCCTGAATTGGGTTGGGAACGTACAACCCAATACAATATTGGGGTCGATTATGGATTTTTTAATAATCGTATCAATGGTGCATTGGATTTCTATAAAACGAAAACGAACGATTTATTGTTCGCAATGACTTTAAATCCTGTAACAGGCTATCCGAGTACTTGGGCCAATGTCGGGAAAACCTCTGGCTGGGGAATTGACTTTCAATTGAATACAGTCAATATTAAAAATGACAATTTTCAGTGGAATACAACCTTAACCTGGTCAATGGATAGAAATAAAATTTTGCAATTGAATAACGGACGGACAGAAGATGTTAATAATAAGCTGTTTGTTGGCCAGCAAATATCTGTTCCCTACGATCTGGTTTATGATGGCATTTGGAAGACTTCCGAAGCAGAAGACGCTAAACAGTATGGTGCTAATGCAGGGCAAATTCGTGTAAAGGATATTAGTGGCCCAGACGGTGTGCCTGATGGTAAAATAGATCCAACCTATGACCGACAAATTTTGGGATCTTATCGTCCAAAATGGTCCGGTGGTATTATGAATACATTCACCTATAAGAACTTTGATTTATCGTTCTTTATTTTTTCACGTTGGGGACAGACGATCAATGCCGGAGCAGAAACCTTAGGCGGACGCTTTATGATGCGTAAATTGGATTATTTTATCCCTGGAGTCAACGAAGATGCAGAATATTATCAACCGGGATCAAATGGTATTGATGTTGCAGATCCTAAGAATTCTTCCATGAATTACCGTGATGGATCATTTATCAAGTTGCGGAATGTGAGTTTGGGTTATAATTTTCCAAAAGCAAAGTTAGAACGGTTGGGTATCAGTAATTTTAAAGTTTATGCACAGCTAATGAATCCTGCGATGTTGTATTCAAAAGTAGATTTCTTGGATCCGGATCTATCAAGCTATAATAATAATACGACACAAGCAGGCTCATCTGTTACCATAAGAGGAGCAGTAATCGGAGTCAATATCGGTTTTTAGAGAACCTAAAGTTTAACGTATAAATTCATTTTAATGAAAAATTATAAAATATTAATTGCTTCCATCTTTGGTGCCGCTGGATTGCTGGTATTGAATGGCTGTAGCAAAGACTTTTTAAAAGAGGATCAGATTACCATACCAGATACGGAATACTTTAAAACCCAAGCCGGATTGGATGATTTGGCAACGGGAGTTTACTCTAAACTAAAATTTAAGTATAATTATACCTGGGGCATGGCTTTGTTCAATTTGGGTGTGGACGAGTTTACAGACGCAAACAACCCTTCGCCAAGCTTTAATAGTTATAGCATGGATCTTAATCCGACCGAATCAACTTATGGAGGCGGAAATATCCAACCCGTATTTGACAATATGTATAGCGGGATTGAATCCGCCAATACGCTGATTCAGAACGTACCGCTGTATTACGATAAATCCAATACGAATTACAACACTCGTCTCGGCGAAGGCTATTTTATGCGGGGCTATTTCTACCTGCAATTGATTGTACAGTTTGGTGGAGTTCCACTCAAATTGACACCAACCACAAAAGTAGAATCCTATTTCACAAGAGCTTCAGAGGATGCCTGTTTTGCACAGGCCATTTCGGATTTGGAACAAGCCTATACGCTGTTGCCGGCTTCGGCTACAGAATTTGGACGTGTGACCAAATCAGCTGCGGCACACTACATTGCCAAAGCCAGATTGACGCGAGCGAGTGAATTGTACGCTTCTTGGAACGCAAAATACACCGCAGAAGATTTGGATGCGGTCATCAAATACGGGACCGAAGTTGTAGCGGCACATCCCTTGGTCGATGATTATGTCAAATTATGGGATTATCAAAAAGCCAATAGTGCCAATGAAAAAGTTTCGGAGGTTGTTCTGTCGGCACAATTCTCGGACGACCAGGCGACTTGGGGACGTTACGGCAATCAAATCCACCTTTATTATCCAGCCGTTTACCAGGATTTAGGTGGAACAAGCCGAGATATCTCCGGTGATCGCGAATTCTCATACGCGCGTACGACAAATTATACCTTGGATGTCTTTGATCGGGTCAATGACTCCCGTTTTTGGAAGTCGTTCATTACGATGTATGGAGCCAATAATACCGCTAACGCACCGACATGGACAGCGATAAACGCACCGCTGGGACCCGAAGGAGCCGTTGTGGGGGCAAAGCGCTTTAAAGGTGGGGAACTGGGGATTAAGTATATTGTGAATAACGCTGGTGATACGCGTTATAAAGCGGTGGCGAGTGATGCAACTGGAGTGCTTAAAAATGGTGTGATGCAAAATACACATACTTTTGTGCGTTATTTCCAGGGAGAACCTCAGGCTTGGGTGGGCCAGCATGGAAATAATGGATACTATGGCGTACAATCACGTTATGTGGCGCTCTCAAAGTTCAGAGACGGTTATCGGGTGAGTATAGCATCTGCCAATGGTACGCGGGATGTTATTATGGCGCGTTCGGCCGAAGATGTATTGATGGTGGCCGAGGCTTATATCCGTAAGGGAGAAGGTCAGTACGCCAATGCAATACAATGGATAAATAAATTACGTAATCGGGCCGGTTATAAAAATGGTGAAGACCGTGCGAAAAATGTTGATGGCGGACAAGCCTACAAAAATAATTCGTATGCTGTCGGCAAAGGAGGTGGCTTTTCGGCTGAGGGTGCAATTTATTGGGAAGGGAACTCCTACTATGAATCCAATAACGATATGACCAAGACAACAGCATCGTCCGAATCACAAATGCTGATTAATTCGGTCGCTGATATTTATAATTCGAAAGTCGATGTCCCGATCTATGAGAAATTGGGTGCAGCAAGCAATGCGCAAAAAATGATGGCTTTCCTGTTGAATGAACGTACACGAGAATTATGTGGTGAACTCTACCGATGGGAAGATTTGGCCCGTACCAAAACATTGGAGGCCAGATGGAAAGCATTTAATGACGGTTATGTACGAGGAAATACAGCCTTCAGTCCGAACACACATTACTATCGACCTATTCCGCAATCTTTCTTGGATGCAACGACCAGTGAAAGTGGTGCTGCATTGACACCAGCAGAAAAACAGGCAATGCAAAATCCAGGCTATTAATTTAGTGAATATAATAAACGTGAATCTACCCGTTCTGTACTAGAATGGGTAGTTTTTTTTGAGGAAACCTATAGAAGATTTGTAAATATTGGTTTGCAATCGGTTGCAGGATAGCGCAGGATAGGTGGCTTGACTCGTTTTATTATCTTACGGCTTGATTCGTGTAAACATTGCGGATCTGATTAAACCAAATTGTAAATCAACGGAAGGGAATGTTCAAATGGATAGAAGAGTCTTCTTAAAGTCAAACGCATTTTTATGGATGACAACCTTGCTCCCCTTAGGTACATGGGGTCAAAAAGGTAGGATAGAGTCGCCCTATTTCAAATTGAACCCGATTGGTCGTTCATTACAATTACAGGATTATTTTATTTGGTGTTCATCACCGATTTGGGGTGAGGATGGGAAAGTCCATCTTTTTTATTCGCGTTGGCGAAAGGAAAAAGGAATGGGGGGCTGGATCAAAGGTTCTGAAATAGCTCATGCTATTGCCGATTCTCCCTACGAAACATTCAAAAATAAGGATATTGTTCTACAACCTCGAGAAGGTTTTTGGGACAGTACCACTTGCCATAATCCCTTGATAAAAAAAATAGATGATAGCTATTATTTATTTTATATGGGAAATTCCAATGGAAAGACAGATACGAAAAGGATAGGTGTGGCAACAGCGAAAAGCTTGGATGGTCCTTGGAAACGGAGTGATCATCCGATCTTATTGCCTGGTGCGGAAGGTGCATGGGATGATCACTGCACCACAAATCCAGCATTTTTAAAAGGGGATGACGGTAAATTTTGGCTTTACTACAAATCTTGGAATACAGCCGAATACCTACGTGATAAAGGTCCTGTCCGGGGAAATCGGAAATATGGGTTGGCCAAAGCAGATCACCCTTTGGGACCATACCTAAAGGTGTCTGAATCTCCAGTGATTGACTTTTCTGACCGCCCTCATAATGCACAGCTCGAAGATGCTTTCGTTTGGAAACAGGATGGACAGTATTGTTTGATCGCAAGGGATATGGGGTTTTATAATCATGAATATGGTCTAATCTTAGCATCATCAGATGGGCTGCAATGGTCCGAACCGAAAGTAGCCTATTTAAATTTATCTGAATATGTCCAGGAACCGCCACCACCGGCAAATTTGAAACGGTTTGGTCGGCTGGAACGGCCCATGATTTTAATGGATAAAATAACAGATAAACCTCGTTTCCTATTTGGAGCAACCCAAGGTGGGGAAGCGGATACCGCTACAACCTTTGTTTTTGAAATATTGTAAAGAATTTGTACGCTGTTAAATAGCGCTAATGATAAAAAGGAACTGCAATAATTCTGCTTATTTATTTTGGAAAACAGCAATGCATAATGGATTAAACTTATTCGCTCATAAAACAATTATATACCGATGAAAAAGATTTTTAGTATTCTGCTCGCACTTTTTGCATGCGTCGCGAGTCAAGCACAACAGAAAACCTGGACGAGTGCCCAGCAACCGCTAAAGGAAATTGAACAGCTCAAAAAGATCATTGTGGCTCCTAAATTCAAAAATAAAGATTATTCCATCGCTGATTTCGGTGCAATTGGAGATGGCAGGACAAAAAATACAGCAGCCATTAAAAAAGCGATTGAAACTTGCAATAAACAGGGGGGAGGACGTGTGGTTGTTCCTAAAGGAGTATACCTGACCGGTGCCATTTATTTGAAAAGTAATGTCAACCTTCATATCAGCGAGGGTGCAACGGTGCTCTTTAGTAGAGATAGTGCAGATTATCCGATGGTATTCACACGTTGGGAAGGAATGGAGTGTATCAATTTTTCTCCCTTTATCTATGCGTATAAGGAAGAAAATATTGGGATTACGGGAAAAGGATTACTGGATGGAAATGCTGACAATGATCATTGGTGGTATTGGTGCGGTGCCCGTAAATATGGTTGGCACGAAGGCCGTCCTGGCGAACAAAAACCAGCCCGGGCAATCTTACACCAACAGATGGCTCAGGAAATGGATCCGCATAAAAGAGTATTCGGGGACGGAAATTTCCTTCGGCCTAATTTTGTTCAACCTTATTTATGCAAGAATGTATGGATTGCTGACGTCAAGTTGATTAATTCCCCCATGTGGAATCTGAATCCTGTCTTGTGTGAGAATGTATTGATCGAAGGTGTAAAGGTGGTAAGCCATGGACCTAATAATGATGGTTGTGACCCTGAGGCAAGTAAAAATGTATGGATCAGAAATTGTTATTTCGATACGGGCGACGACTGTATTGCTATTAAGTCTGGACGAGATGAAGATGGCCGCAATATTGGCCGACCCGCCGAAAATCATATTATCGAAAATTGTGAGATGAGAGATGGGCATGGCGGTGTCGTTATCGGTAGCGAAATTGCAGGCGGAGCCAGAAATATCTATGCACTTAACAATGTGATGGATAGTCCCAATCTGGACCGTGCCTTGAGGATAAAAACCAGTTCCAGTAGAGGTGGTATCATCGAAAACGTATTCTTTTATAACACGCAGGTGGGACAGTATAAGGAAGCGGCGGTACGTTTCAATATGTTTTATGAAAAACCCGGGAAACATATTCCGACAATCCGTAACATCTGGGTCGAAAATCTTCAGGTCAAGGGCGGCGGGAAATACGCTGTGTTATCAACCGCATATGAGACTTCGCCTGTGACTGATTTTACAATGGTCAATTGTAAAATTGACGGTGTAAAAGAAGCATTTAAAGTGGATTACCTAAAGAATGTCTCATTAAAGAATGTTATTGTCAATGGAAAAGAGCTAAAGTCTTTTGATTGATGTGGAATAATCCGTGTTTAATATGGAGAATAGTGGATGACCACACAGGAGCATGAGAGCCATTAAAACTGCAGAGGACCGCAATAAATGCCTGAAAGAGATAATAAACTCATGAATAAACAAATTGAGCACAGCGAGCTCATGAAACAATTATTTATATGAAACGAAGGAGCTTGATTCTTTTCTGTTTTTTAGCAGGTATTGTACGACAGGAGACTGCTGCCCAATCTAAACATTGGCAACATAATGATCGTGTATTGCATTATACCGAAGATCAAGGTGACTTTTTGCTGGTGAATGGACGATATCGATTCAATCGGGCACTTTATGGTAATAATTTGGCATCAAGGGTCGAAGCCGGAGATTTACCGGAGTTTGCATTATATATGCCCGGGATGGGTGGAAATCTGCAATTTATCTTAGGCAATAAACAGACGCGTAAGAAAATGATAGATGCCGACCATATCGAGACAAGATATCGGCCGGGGGCGATGTGCTATCGCATCAAAGATGCTTTATTGGGGAAGGGGTTTTTGGATATCATTGTGATGGCGCAGGCCAATGCCGAAGGAATGATTGTAAAACTTCAGGGCACAGACATTGGACCCGAGGCACAGCTCTATGCTGTTTATGGTGGTGCCAGCGGAAAAACCTTTAGCAGAAATGGAGACATCGGAGCGGACCCAGAATCCGGATTTTACCTTCTTCCTGCCTATTGTGAAAATAATCGCTATACACTGGAGAAAAATTGTTTTGGATTGAGTTATCAAAATAAGAAAAATGAACCGCAGTTTATTCAGGGAAGTTTTTCAGGGCTATCCAAACTACATGTCTCGGATGCTTCAGCATTGGAGAACCTGTCGAACTTAACCAAAACGAAGCATCTGGACAAACCCATGCTTGTCGGGGAGTATAATTTGGACAGTAAACCGTTCTATATCGAGATCTCAAAAGGTAAACTTTCTGCCGAAAAATCCGCTGTACATGCATTGGAAATAATTTACGAAGAGGCGGAGCAGGCTAGGCTCTCTTTGACGAGTCGGGTTAAATTAAACACGCCAGATCGTTACATCAATAATTTTGCGACAGCGCTAGCCATCGCTTCCGATGGTATTTGGGAATCGCCGACCTTTTTGCATGGTGCTGTGGCCTGGCGCATGCGGTTGAATGCCTGGCGAGGAGCTTATACAGCTGATGCATTGGGTTGGCATGACAGGGCGAAAGAACATTTTTCGAGTTATGCCAATTCGCAGGTGATTGAACCCAGTGCGGGTCCAGTTGTGATGGATACGGCCCTGCACTTGGCACGGCATCTGGAAAAGATGGGAACATCGATGTTTTCCGGTGGCTATATTTCTAGAAATCCCAATAATAACAAAGTACCCCATCATTACGACATGAATCTGGTCTTTATCGACCAACTGCTGTCGCATTTTAATTATACAGGAGATATTGCCTATCTAAAACAAATGTGGCCCACACTGACCCGGCATCTCCATTGGGAAAAGCGCAATTTTGATCGGGACAATGATGGCTTATATGATGCTTATTGTGCTATTTGGGCCAGTGACGGTCTACAATATTCTGGAGGAGGTGTCACGCATACCACTTCCTATATGTATCGGGCTAATCAAATGATGACCAAGCTAGCGCAGGTAATAGGCGAAGACGCTACGCCTTATCAGCGTGAGGCAGATAAAATCAAAAAAGCCTTAAAAGATCGACTTTGGTTAAAAGAAAAAGGACATTTTGCAGAGTTCCAAGATGCATTGGGAAATAAACTGGTACACGAAAACGCCGGTCTCTGGACGATTTATCATGCCGCGGACGCTGCTATACTGGATGATTTTGAAAATTATCAAAATCTCCAATATGTAGATAATTACTTGCCTAAAATTCCTATTCAGGTAAAAGGACAGGAACAGGATAGTCTTTACACACTGGCAACGACCTCCTGGCAACCCTATACCTGGTCTACCAATAATGTTGCTTTGGCAGAAAATCTGCAAACTGCACTTGCCTATTGGCAAGCGGGTCGGGCAGACGATGCGTATCAGCTCTGGAAGAGTAATATTATGGAGAGCATGTACCATGGTATTAGTCCGGGCAATTTTCAGCAACTGTCACATTATGATGCCTTCCGTGGTGAATTATATCGGGATTTTGCAGACCCCATTGGAGTCGCATCACGTACATTAGTTGAAGGGTTATTTGGTGTACATCCACGTTTGTTGGATCAGCAATTATTCATTAAACCTGGATTTCCAGCGTCATGGAATTTCGCGGAGATCGAATTGCCGGAATGGAGTTGCAAGTATAAAAAAGATGAAACAGCGATTACATTCCAGCTTAAGACAAATTATGCAATACCTTTAAAGCTCTCGTTGGAAATGCCTGTTGAGTTTGCACTAGTGGATGCAGTTGAAGTCAATGGGAAAAGGGTAAAGTGGTCATTGAAGTCTTCTGCCATTAACAAAGCGGTAATTGTTATTGAGTCTGAGCCCGCCGAAAATTTTGAGATCAGGATAACAGGAACAGGAAAACTAGAAAAAATAGACACGAAAAACGTAGAACGCGTATTTACCGACCAATGGTCATTTCCCCTAACTAAGAATACAAAGTTGTTGGATTGTTATGATCCACAGGGGATGATCCAAAATAGGATAGGTCACAAATTTTCGTTTGTCCAGCAGGAGCGTGTAGGAACTTTCTTTGTGAAGCTCCAGCAGGATGATATGGTTTGGTGGCAGGCTGTTGATATTCGGCTATTGCCGCCATTAAAATCGACTATTGTACACAAAGAGGCAAACTATTACCTCGCCATAGAAAATCGTTCGGATCAGCCACAACAACTGGCGATTGCTCATAACGACTTTCAAGCGGCCTTAAATGTGCGCTCGGGAGAAACAGGAGAATTGAAGCTTCCCGCCAGCATCTTTTCAAAGGGAACAAACAGTTTTTACGTGACTATGGGAGCTTATCGTCAAAAAGTAGATTATTTCGATTGGAATATCCACGATAAACCAAATTTTTTGGAAGAAAATTTATCAAGCTATTACAATGCACGTTTGACGAACATCTTTCAACAGAAATATCTTTCGCCGAGGCCAGAAGGTCCTACCCTACAGCTGCCCTGGCAAGGGATAGGCAATTGGTGCTATCCATTGACCACCGCGAATATCGATGATGTGGGAATCATGGAACGAAACAAGCAGGATAGTCTAAAATACTTGGGTATCCCGTTCAAGATAAACAGTGATACCAAAAACGTGGTCTTTGTCAGCCAATGGGACAACTATCCAACAAGTGTCACAATACCTTTGGAAGGTCATGCCCGAAAAATGTATCTCCTGGTGTCAGGTTCTACAAATCCGATGCAATCACAATTTGTAAACGCGAAGATTAAGGTCAATTACAAGGATGGAACTTCCGATACGCTTGATCTGGTCAACCCTGTCAATTGGTGGCCGATTGAACAAGACTATCTGGATGATAACTATGCCTTTGAAATCCCGGATGAGCGAGTTCCTTATCGAATCAGCTTGCAATCAGGGGCGCTTTATAAAGGCGGTAGCTGGAAACATTATACGGAAATCAAGGGGTATAGTAATCGTGCTATTGATGGCGGAGCTGCGACCTTATTGGATCTACCATTGAATAGGAAGAAAAGGTTGCAATCGTTGCAACTGATTGCCGTGGCAAATGATGCGGTCATTGGTCTGATAAGTCTCACTTTGATGCGGTAGATGAATTGTCATAGAGTAAACAAGCTCATTTATACTGATGAGACCAACACTTATAAATAATTTATACGGATGAAAAAGAAATTTTGCGTTATTTTCATAGGCCTTGCAAGCGTATTTTTTCCGATGTTGAGCAAAGCACAACAAGGGGAAAAAATTGATCGTGAAAGCGTCGTCAAAAGACATAATGTATTTAACCAAACCATGGATACATTAGCCTCGCTTACTGTAGGTAATGGTACCTTCGCCTACACCGTTGATGCTACGGGTATGCAGACATTTCCTGTCTACTATAAAAATGGGGTATCATTAGGAACACAATCTGAATGGGGGTGGGACTCATTTCCCAACACAGAAAATTATAAATTCGAAGAAACATTGAAGTCCTATGATTTTAACAATGAAGGACGAGATGCGAAGTATAGTATTCAGTTGAAAGAGCCCGAGCGCAATGTCCGGGCGGTAAATTATTTTAGAGAGAACAAGCATCGTTTGCAGCTGGGCAATGTTGGTTTGGAGCTTTATCTGAAAAATGGGCAGCGGGCGACCGTAAATAATATTCAGCAAATCAAGCAGCAGTTAGATCTTTGGACGGGTATTATTACGAGTGAGTTTCGTATTGAAGGTGAGCCAGTTGTTGTGAAAACAGCATCGCACCAAGGAAGTGATCGGATAGCTGTCCATGTCGTTTCCCCATTGATTGCAGCGCAAAGACTTAAGGTATTTGTACACTATCCTTATCCGAGTGGGAAATTTTTGGATGAAGGTACCCATTATGGTCAGGTAGACAGCCATAGCACGACGATTGTAGCTGAATCGACCAGATCGGTGGTTATTAATCATCAGCTACAGGGAACACATTATTTTACGAAACTGGATTATTCACAAGGAACGATAAAAAATACAGACCCACATTATTTTGTGTACCAACCAGCAGCAGGACTCCAGGAATTTGATTTTTCATTTGTATTCGCTGCTACAGATAAATTTGATCATGATGGCCATAGCTATACTGATGCAGCACGTGAAAGTACTAAATCCTGGAAGCATTTTTGGGAGAGCGGTGCTGCCGTTGATTTTGCCGGAAGTAAAGATCCGAGAGCCAATGAATTAGAACGGAGGGTAGTGCTTTCTCAATATTTGACAAAAGTCCAATGCGGGGGAAGCAATCCGCCACAGGAAACAGGACTCACCTTTAATAGTTGGTATGGTAAGCCGCACACAGAAATGCATTGGTGGCATGCCGTCCATTACGCACTCTGGGGGCGCCCTGAGATTATGGAAAAAACACTGGACTATTATTTTCGGACTTTTGAAAAAGCCAGGGAACTGGCGAAAAGGCAGGGATATCAAGGGGTGCGATGGATCAAAATGTCCGATAATGAGGGAAATGAAAGTCCTTCATCAGTTGCTGCATTTTTAGTTTGGCAGCAACCACATATAATCTACATGACGGAATTGGCCTATCGGGATAAAAAGAGTTCGGCTGTCTTAAAGAAATACAAGGATCTGGTTTTTGCAACAGCAGATTTTATGGCTGATTTTGCACATTACGATAAGACCACTGGTCGATATAATGTCGGTAAAGGTGTTATCCCG
Source organism: Sphingobacterium sp. (assembly GCA_029239355.1). GTDB lineage: Bacteria > Bacteroidota > Bacteroidia > Sphingobacteriales > Sphingobacteriaceae > Sphingobacterium. Next base: position 31,927 of record JAQZAZ010000011.1, on the reverse strand, counting down.
GCTCAAGAAGTTTTTAAAGCTTCCGAAACAATGAATCCTACTTACGAGGTCGCTTATTGGGATTGGGCACTTCGAGTCGCCCAGGAATGGAAGGAACGTTTGGGGGAACCTAGGGTCGCCAAATGGGATGAAGTTATTGAAAAACTGGCTCCATTACCAATAAAAGATAAGGTATACCTGGCGACTGAAACTACTCCTGACTCCTATACTTTTGATCGGTGGATGACTGACCACCCAGCCGTTCTTGGCGCTTTGGGAATGGTACCTGAATCCCCTAAATTAAATAAAAGCGTGATGAAAAATACATTGGATATCGTTTTAAAGAAATGGCATTGGGAAAAAACCTGGGGCTGGGACTTTCCAATGACAGCAATGAATGCTGCGCGTCTCGATCTGCCTCATCGGGCCTTGGATGCGCTATTTATGAATGTTCAAACCAATACATATCTCAAGAACGGTCATAATTATCAAGATGGACGCTTACGGATCTATCTACCGGGTAACGGAGGTGTTTTAACGACCGTAGCGATGATGCTTGAAGGGTGGGATGCTTCCACGGGTGATTTGCCGGGATTCCCAAAAGACGGCTCATGGGTTATAAAAAAAGAAGGATTTAAAAAAATGCCTTAAAATATGAAGAAACTTATATTAGTACTGTTGTTGGCGTATAGTATGCTGGAGGCCCTGGCTCAAAATATACCCGCGAAATCGACGGTTGTCGAACAGTTGCGATCGGCCAACGATTATTTTATGAAGAAATGGCCAGATCCGGTCAAAACCATCATTACAAATAAAGAAAGACCAGCCAATATTTGGACCCGCGGTGTGTATTATGAAGGACTGATGGCATTTTATAAAATCGATAATCAAAAACGATATTATGATTATTCGGTAGAATGGGGTGAAAAGCATCATTGGAAACCTGTCCGCGGTGAAGTTTATACGCGACATGCAGATAATCAAAACTGTGGGATGACCTATATTGATTTATATCGTATTGATCCCAAACCTGAACGCCTGGCAGCGATCAAAGCAAATATAGATGCTGTCATTAACAGTGGGCGATATAATGATTGGACCTGGATAGATGCCATCCAAATGGCGATGCCGATCTTTGTCAAACTGGGCGTAACGTTAAACGACACCAAATATTTTGACTATATGTATAAAATGTACAGTCATATTAAATATCAGGAAGGAGGACATGGTCTCTTTAATCCGAAAGATAACCTGTGGTGGCGCGATAAGGATTTTATACCTCCCTATGCCGAACCTAATGGTGAAGACTGTTACTGGGCACGCGGAAATGGCTGGGTCCTCGCAGCCTTGGCATTGGTGCTTCAGGAATTACCTAAGACAGATGCACATTACATGGAATATCTGGATGATTTCCAAAAATTAGCGAAGGCATTGCTCCCCTTGCAAAGAACTGATGGTTTTTGGAATGTAAGTTTGCATGACCCAAACCATTTTGGCGGAAAAGAAACTTCAGGTACGGCGTTATTTGTGTATGGAATGACCTGGGGGATAAATAACGGGCATCTATCGAAAACGGACTTTTTGCCAGCAGTAGAAAAAGGTTGGAATGCAATCTCGAAGGAATCATTACAACCAAATGGTTTTTTAGGATACGTGCAATCCACAGGAAAAGAGCCGAAGGATGGACAACCGGTCACTGTTGATAAAGTACCTGATTTTGAGGATTATGGGCTTGGTTGCTTCCTCTTGGCGGGAACTGAAATATATAAACTTGCGAAAAAATAAAGCCATACCTTCTTAGTAGATCTATAGAAGATAGACTTTTACTGACTATTCTTATTTTAAGGCGCAATCAAATTTGATTGTGCCTTTTTTGTTGCCATCACTTTGTGTGCAACCGGTTGTTACCATCGACTGTCCTGAACTGTCCTGCAAACGTTGCCGGCATCGTTTGCGTAATTTTAATCATACAATTCTATGGTATCAAGCCTGTTTTCATTTAATATTGTTTAGACGAATTACAAGAATAACCAATTGAAATTTGCTGTAAATTTTATTAAACGAATTACCAAGCGGTATTAAAACGAAGCGATAACAGCTAACACGGCTGTGAAGTAATTCACGAATAAAATAATAACCAATTTAATATAGTAACTTAATTATGAGAAAAATCAAAACCTTGTTGTTTCTGATTTCTGTGGCACAAGTCGCCTTGGCTCAGGAAAAGAAAATTGTGGGGACAGTCTATGGTCCTGATGCAAAACCGATGTCGGGGGTAACGGTCAGCATAAAAGGAAAAAGCAAACAGGCAAGTACCAACAAAGATGGACAATACACTATTGCCGTTGGCTCTCTACAGGATACCCTAGTTTTTTCTTCTGTAGGATTTATTCGAGCGGAAAAGCCAGCTGCCATCGGAAATAATATTATTGTAACCCTACAGGAAGATGCGCGTGGACTTGATGAGGTTGTTGTCATTGGCTATGGTACTGTCTCGCGTAAGGATCTTGCGGGTGCAGTGAGTTCGATCAAAGGAAAGGAATTGGAGAAAGCGCCTGTGGTCAATGTTGCCGAAGCATTGACCGGTCGGCTGCCAGGGGTACAGGTCACCACTGTGGATGGTGCTCCGGGGGCAGAGATCGTTATTCGGGTGCGGGGAGGTGGTTCAATTACGCAGGATAATGCCCCCCTTTACATTGTCGATGGGTTTATTGTCAATAACCTCAATGATATCTCTGCTTCGGATATCGAATCCATTGATGTATTAAAAGATGTCTCATCAACAGCAATTTATGGTTCCAAAGGAGCAAATGGTGTCGTTATTGTCACCACCAAGACACCAAAGGCCGGCAAGACTAGCATCAATTATAATAACTTTTTTCAAAGTAAGTATATGCCCAAGGAATTGGGGGTACTCTCACCCCATGAATTTGCCCTCCTGCATTATGAATATGGAATGATTCGCGGAACAACGTCGAGCGAGTATACCAATTTTAAAAAATTCTTTGGCGAATACGATGACTTAGAGCTATATAAATATCAAGCCGGTACCAATTGGCAAGATCAGCTTTTTGGGGGAGCGGTACGCTCAAGTCAGCACAATCTCTCCATATCCGGTGGTACCGAGAAAACCAAATGGGGGTTTAACAATACCTATAATAAGGACGAAGGATTAATGTTGAATTCCGGACAGAAACGCTATTACTTCAACTTCAAATTGAACCATGAGCTTTATAAAAACCTCAAATTGGATCTCTCCGCCCGGTATACCAACAATGTAATAGATGGTGCCGGAACATCGGGAACGTCAAGCGTCCGTATTTCAGATGGCATCCAGACCAGACCGATCAATGGTTTGGTGGATCACATGGTTATCGATCCTACCACCATAGTTGACGGTGAAGACGATTACGATAATTTTCTTCGTAGCCTGATCAATCCTGTTGAACTCGCTAAACAAGATTACCGACAACGGAAAACCCGTGATTTTAGTTTCGGAGCGGCCATTACCTATAACCCATTGAAAAACCTGACCCTTCGTTCCGAGGCTGCAATCACCCTGCGCGGTGGTGATAGTAAACGCTACTGGGGGCCGCTGACCGGAGAATCCCGGAATGTGGGTTTGAATTTGCCTTTAGGTCAAATAGATTTATCCAATGCAAGCATTTATCGTTTTGTTAATACCGCTAACTATACAGCTCTCAAGAATAAAAAACATAATTTAAATCTCTTATTGGGACATGAATTGAGTTTTACTACGGGTAATACCAGCTTGAACCGGGCCAAATATTTCAACGAAAATGTAACGCCAGAGGCTTTATTTTCGAATATGGCTTTGGGTACACCTGAACGCATGGAAACATATGAAGTCCGTGGCGAAGATTTTGTGTCCTTTTTTGGCCGTGCAAACTATTCCTATTTAGATCGTTATATTCTCTATGCAACATTACGTGCCGACGGCAGTAGCAAATTCGCACCGACCAAAAGATGGGGCTACTTCCCTTCGGCGTCTTTCGCCTGGAAGGTGAAAGAAGAAGATTTTTTGAAGGATGTGAATTTTATCAATGACCTAAAGCTACGCTTGAGCTATGGCCAGGCGGGGAATAACCGGATCGCCAACGATTCGTGGAGAATGCTGTACGGACCTAGTCAAAATCGGCCTTATGGCGCCGGAGATATTAATCAGACGTATTACAATATCTTAAACTCGTCTTTGCCAAATCCCAATTTAAAATGGGAAACAACAGTCTCGCGTAATTTAGGCTTAGATTTCAGCCTTTTTAACAATAAACTTTCGGCCATCATTGATATCTACAAAAACACAACAAAAGATTTGATTATCGACAATGAAATCCCCCCTTATAATGGTTTTCCAAAGCAATTGATCAATCTTGGAGAAACGAGCAACAAGGGTATTGAAATAGGGCTCACAGCACCACTGATCGAAAAGCAGGATTATGGCTTGTCGCTATCCTTCAACATCGGGCGCAATATTCCGAAAATTGAAAAACTGGATGGTAACAACAAACGGATTCTCCAGTCCAATTGGGCGGGTACGGACCTCAAATCGCAAGATGATTACCTTTTTAATGTGGGTGAAACCATCGGGCAGATTTATGGATACGTTGCCGACGGTTTCTATACATCGAATGATTTTGAATCTTACAATGGCGGTAGCTCCTATACCCTTAAGGATGGAATTGCTTCGTCTCAGGGTATACTGGGCGGGACGTTGGGCATCAGACCCGGTACAATGAAGCTCAAGGATCTGGACGGTGACGGAAAGATCACGGCAGAAGGAGACCGACAAGTGATCGGAAACGCCCTCGCCAAACATTCAGGGGGAATAGGGCTCAATGGAAGGTATAAGAATTTTGATTTAAGCACTTTCTTCAATTGGGTATATGGCAATGATATTTATAACACGGGACGCATACAATATAATATGCTCTACCGGACGACATTCGGTAATATATCGGATCGGATGAATTCCCATGACCGCTTTAAATACATTAACGACGCTGGGGAGTTGGTAACAGGCTTGGATGAGCTTTCAGCACTGAATAAAGATGCCAAAGTATGGTCGCCATTTTCGATGGGGACAGCGTCTCCGGTATTAACTTCCGATGCCATTGAGGATGGCTCATTCTTGCGGCTTTCCTATGTAACTTTAGGCTATACCCTGCCCAAACAGTTGACCTCACGCGTTGGAATAGCTTCTTTGCGTCTCTTTGCTACTGTTTACAATGCTTTTGTATGGACCAAGTATTCCGGATATGACCCTGAAGTCTCAACTACCCGAAGCAGCGCATATGCAGCGCTAACACCAGGTGTGGATTATTCTGCCTATCCAAAAAGTAGAACCTTTACGTTCGGTTTGAATGTCAATTTTAAATAAGAAGATCATGAGAAAATATTTTAGAAAATCAAGATATATTGCTTTGGTTATTTCACTGGGACTGATCTCCTGTGAGAAGTTTTTAGATACGGATTCGCCATCAAATTTTACACAGGAGACGATCTATTCAAATGTGAGCGATGCAACCAAAGGAGTGAGCAGCATCTACGCTTTATTTAATCAAGATGCTTTTACCTCCAGGCTTTCCAATGCATTTCTTCCAAATACAGACATTGAAGTTGGCGGGGTGGGAGCTGCGCCTGAAAACTCGAGAAGGGATATCTGGTCCATGGAAGCTACGGATGGTAATGGCGATATCAGGACGGTTTGGAACAACGCATATAATGCGATTAATCGCGCTAATTTGGCTGTCGAAGGAATTGAACAGTCTCCTCTTGCCAATCATGCCGACATGAAGCAGTTGCTAGGTGAAGCTAAGACACTCCGGGCACTATGGTACTATTGGTTGGTAAATTACTGGGGGGATATTCCATTCAAATTAAAACCTACACAAGGGGGAGATAATTTATACCTGTCGCGAACTGGACGTGATACGATATTAAGTACCCTGATACAAGATCTCATCAGTATTGAGCCGAGTATGAAACCGGCTTCACAGTTGACCTATGGTGTAGAGACCGTGAACCGTGAATTTACGCAAGGACTCATCGCCCGGCTTGCACTATGTCGGGGTGGGTACTGGCTATATCCTGATATGACCATGAAACGTAAGGATGATTATTTAACGTATTATCAAATTGCAAAGGACTACAGTAAAAAAGTGATTGATGAATCAGGTCATACGCTAGATCCAAAGTTTGCGGATGTTTTTGATAATCAAAGTAAATGGATTGTTGAGAATAAAACCGATATCTTATATGAGGTTGCTTTTGCACCCGGATTTGGCGATGTTGGATGGAATATTGGTGTAGCTGTAGACGCGGGAGATCATCCTTATGGATCTGGTTCAAGTTATATGCCCTATAACCCTGCATATGTCTATAGTTTTGATACCTTGGATACCCGATTAGCCAAGACGGCAGCTTTCGTGAAATATAATTCGAAGTTAGAACAGGCCACGATCAGTGCGACGGGGATAGGTATAGGCAAATGGAATAGAATGCTTATGCCGACACCATCGGGTTCAAATTCGGCTAAAGGAACAGGTATTAACTGGCCCATCATGCGTTTATCCGATGTTATCCTGATGTACGCGGAAAGTGAGAATGAGCTGAATGGTCCTACGTCTCAGGCCCAGGAGGCATTGAAAAAAGTACGGCAACGTGCCTTTTCAGCAACAACATGGGCGAATAAGGTCGATCAATATGTGAGTCAGGTTTCGGGAAGTAAAGGTACCTTTTTCAATGCGATAGTTGATGAACGCGCTTGGGAGCTGGGCGGTGAATGCATTCGTCATTATGATTTAATCCGATGGAATCTATTTGGTAAAAAAATTGCCGAAAATCGTAAAAAATTAATGGAGATAGGCGAAAATACCTTTAACGGAGCAGGTCCATATGCGAGCTTACCGGGTAATCTCTATTATCGTTTGAAAGCAGACAAAACAATCGAATGGTATGGTGGATTGTTTAAACAGGTCGTCGTGCCGCCTAAATTAAAAGATAGTCCTTCAAAGGGTGATAACCCAGACGGTTATACGAGTCTGACGTGGCTCAAGACGCTATATAACGATAAAGAAAAGCGTGCCGCGGATTACATCTTACGTTCATGGCGGGGATATAAGGACGATACGGGAATGGCCCCTGCGCCCTATATATTACCCTTGCATAGTTCCACTGTGACCAGCAGTTTGGGGACCTTAAAAAATGAAGGCTATAATTTTTAATCAGGTTAGGCTCCATCGGATTGATGGAAAACAAAAACGTATTTAAGATGAAACGTATATCATATTTAATGCATTCGATTATGCTTTTGGGCATAGTGGCTTTGCTCTTTTCGGGCTGTAAAAAAGAATGGACAGCGGAGCTGGACGGTGATGCTCCGCGATTGTTTAGACCCTCTATGAAGGGAGCACTCGTAGCCACCGGCAATTATATTGATGTTGCCTGGCAGGAAAGTGAAGGTGCAGGCGGTTATAAAGTTGAAGTTAGCGTAGATACTTTTAAAACAGTAGCAAAATCAATTGATGTCGTAGACACAACAGCTGGAACGGTAGACGACCTGCTTTGGGAGCAATTGTATCAAGTTCGTGTAACCACGCTACACCCTACGGATGCTGCTAAAAATTCGAGACCCGCGGATTTCGGTGAAATAAAGACCCCGCGGTTTCCTACGATCGTCATTAATCCGGTTTCATCGGATGCCGGGGTGAACCGCATTCTGTTTAAGTGGAAAAACGAAGGTGATGTCGTGACAACGGTCAAGGTTTTTCAGGCAACTGCCGAATCTACTCCCGAAACGCTTGTTCAGACCATTGTATTAACACCGCAAAATATCAGCGATGCCTGGGTCCTGATCGAAAATCTAAAAGCAGCAACGGCCTATCGTGTGGCGCTTTATAGCGGTGAGAAATTCAGAGGTGAAAACAGTTACACGACAAAAGATCCGCTGAGTGGTGAAATCATCGATTTGAGTAAAGAAAACCCTGCGAGTGTTGATTTGGGGGATGTGATCTCAAATGCCAGTTCAGGGGCGACCATCTTATTGAAAAAGGGAGCCACATACGAAATATCGACCGCTGTTAATTTCAGTAAATCAGTGACAGTAATGTCCGAAGATAATCCATTGATCAAGCTCAAAGCACAATTGTCCATCAGCGGAGTATCTAATTTTGGCATTACAGCCAATAGTACGATTGCCAAGCTTGCCTTTGTTGACCTCGAAATATTTAGTAATGATGCGGCTGGTAAATACATCTTCAACCCAAATACAATGGCAACTATCGATCTGTTTTCTTTTGAAAACTGTATCATACACGATGTGCGCGGAGTGACCAGGTACAGAGGCGGCATCACTGTCGGGCAACAGACTTTTTCCAATTGTATCATTTATAATATTGGAGGCTATGCAGTGTTAACAGTCGATGACAATAAGTCTGCAGTCAATAATTTTATATTGGAAAATTCGACGGTCTATAATGCAGATGCATTCCTAGCCAGTAAAAACAATGCCAGTGGCCTGTACAAGATTGAACATGTCACATTTTATCGTGCTCCACTTTCAGGAAGAAACTTTATAGATTTTGATGGAACAAAAAATACCATTGCAGGTGGACTCACGATCGCAGGCGTGATATTCGGTGATCCAAAGACTACCGATGTAAATGCGACAAACAAAACACTCGGGGGGGTAAGAATCAACCCAAGCACACAGGTTACCGGGGGTGGAAATTATCGCACGGCCGATTTTACCTGGAAGGAAGCCTCTGATTTAATTCCGCTGTCCACACTTGATTATTCCAAGAAAAGTACCGATCTATTTACAGATCCAGATGCGGGCAACTTCAAGATCAAAGATAACGGCTTTGCCGGAAAAGACAGTGCCGGCGATCCACGTTGGAGACCATAAGAATAACCGGTTCCTATATAGCTGAGTGATCGGCTATATAGGAATATCTATACCTCATTTAAACCTTACTTAACATGATGAAATTATCAACAGTACTACTGTTAACTACGGTTAGCATGTATGCCGCATGCTCAAAATCCATTGTACAGCAGCTCGACAACGGGGAAGTTTTGGCAGATCCTTCGAATCTAAATGTGCAGGTCGAAGGGACAAAGGTAAATTTTAGCTGGACGAAGGATCCGCTGGCAGATGGCTATTTCCTGCAATTAGCGGAAGGAACTTCCTTCAGTAAGGAGGTATACTCCAGCGATACCATTCAAAATGAACAATACGCCTTTACTGATTTAAAACCCAAGACAGATTATACCTTACGGATTCGGGCAATTGATAGCGATAATCCAGCGTTTACATCGCGAAGCATATACAAGTCTTTTCAGACAGGAGCTGTTGCTGCGGAGCAGGTATATGCTTTTCCCGGGGCTGAAGGTTTTGCACGTCAGATTACAGGTGGTCGGGGAGGCCGGGTCATCAAAGTGACCAACCTGAATGACATGGGGCCGGGGAGCCTGCGCGAAGCCTTAAACCAAACAGGGGCACGTATTATCGTCTTTGAAGTGTCTGGCAATATCGTATTAAAGAGTAACCTGGATATCAAGAATGGCGATCTGACTATCGCCGGGCAATCCGCTCCGGGAGACGGAATCTGCCTACAAGATTATCCTGTCACTGTCAAAGCCGATAACGTTGTCATCCGATTTATGCGATTCCGAATGGGGGACCGGCAACAGGCTGAGGGGGATGCGATAGGTGGTTTTGAGCGCAAAAATATACTGGTTGACCATTGTTCGATGAGTTGGTCTACAGATGAATGTGCTTCATTTTATAATAATGATAACTTCACCATGCAATGGTGTATTATAACCGAAAGTTTACGTCTGTCAGCACATTTTAAAGGAGCGCATGGTTATGGGGCTATTTGGGGTGGAAAGAAGGCAACATTTCATCACAATCTGGTAGCGCATCATGACAGCCGAAATCCACGTTTAGGGGAGCGTGAAGGATCGGAGTACGCGTTGACGGATCTCGTTGATATCAGAAATAACGTGTTCTACAATTGGGCAAGCAATAGCGGATATGGTGGTGAAGCGATGCATGTCAATATGGTTAATAATTATTATAAACCAGGTCCTGCTACACGGTCTGGTGTTCGTGGCAGAATAGTATCCATCGATAAATATCTGAAAAATGAGGCTTCACCCATTTTCAATAAGTGGGGAGAATTTTATGTTCAGGGAAACATCATTGAAGGAAATGATCTCGCCAATTCCGATAACTGGACAAATGCCGTTGCGAATCAATTCAATGCAAAATATGGCGTATTGGACGTGGCTACGCTAAGTGCCATCAGATTGACAGCAGCTTTACCGATTGAAGATAATGTGAAAACCGAATCAGCTGAACAAGCTTATCAAGCCGTTCTGGAGAAAGTGGGCGCCTCACTCGTACGGGATGATGCCGACATCCGGATTATAAATACAGTTAAGAATGGAAATTTTACGGCAAATGGATCTAGTGGCGATGAGCGGAGCCGAAATGGCATCATTGACTCACAAAACGATGTTGGTGGATGGCCTCAACTCAAACAAGGAACAGTTCTAAAAGACAGCGATGGGGACGGCATGCCGGATGCATGGGAGATCGCCAATAAGTTGGATCCTAGCAAAGCAAATGCAAATGATAGGGATTTGAGTGAGGGCTATGATAACGTTGAGGTGTATTTAAATAGTTTGGTAAAACATTTATATTAAACATTAGTTCGATGAAAAATCAAATCTTACATTGGATCAATAGTGCGGTTTATTTCAATTGCATCCTATTCCTTCTTTCCTGCAAAAATGAAATGCTGTATAATCAACATGTGCTGTCCGAATTAGAAGGTCCCCAAGAGGTACATATTGAAAGCCAGCATAATCAAGCAGCCGTCAGCTGGAATCCCATTGCTGGTGCAGACGGATATTTTGCTGAACTTTCAAAAGGACCTTCTTTTGTCTCAACTTTGAGACAATCAGATACAATAAAGAATACCAAATATACCTTTGAGGGCTTGGAAGCAAATACAGCTTATACAGTCAGACTGCGGAGCATAAGCCTTATATCGCCATCCCTTACCTCCAAAAAACAGGTGAAGACCTTCACAACTGCAGCGGTGCCCAAAGAGGATTTCGTACCGGATATTGTTGTGGCAAAAGATGGTACCGGAGATTATGTTTCTGTACAGGAAGCCATTCATGCAGCTCCTGTCAATGGAGCACAACCCTTTTATATCTATATCAAATCTGGAACCTATAAAGAAGTCGTTGAAATACCGCAAAACAAACCCTTTATTCACCTGATAGGTGAAGATAAAGAAACGACCATTTTGACATTTGACAATTACAGTGGTAAAACTAAGCCTGGCGGTGGTACATATGGAACTGCAGATTCCCGTTCTGTATATATAAAAGGAGATCAATTTATTGGTGAAAGACTTACCTTTGCCAATTCTGCTGGCATGGATGCCGGACAAGCGGTCGCTTTATATATCGACGCGCCTAGGTCAGCCTTTAATGATTGTAAAATGTTGGGGTATCAGGATACCTGGTACGGGCACAATGGAACAAAGTCCCTGCTGGAAAATTGTTATATAGAAGGCTCTGTGGATTTTATGTTCGGAGGTTCCTCAACCTTGTTTTCCAAATGCCAGGTTCATAGCAACCGTACCGGTGGTTATGTTACCGCCGCCTCTACTCCGGCTGAGCAGCACTATGGCTATGTCTTTGTCGACTGTAAACTAACCGCTGCAAGCAATGTTTCAGAGGTGTGGTTGGGTCGACCTTGGCGCCCTTACGCAAAAGTTGTCTTTATGAATACTGAAATGGGAAAACATATTCGGCCGCAGGGTTGGCATAATTGGGGAAATCCTGAGAATGAAAAGACGGCATATTATGCGGAATATAAGAACAGTGGTGAAGGAGCTCATATAAACAGCCGAGTTGGCTGGTCACATCAGCTGACCGATGCCGAAGCGCAGCAATTTACAAAAGAGAAGGTGTTGGATGGCTGGGATCCGACTTTCTTACCGGAAAACGCGCGAATAGTAACAAAGCAAAAAAAATAAGAGAAAACAGGCTACGCTACCGTGGTGTCTTTTTGACATACAGCAGTACAGTGCAGGATGATGAAACCGGTTGCATTGTGTAATATTGTGTAAACCAATATATAACAATTATAAACCCCAAAGCCAGCACTGGTTGGCTTGAAAATCTCATCATTATGAAAAGACAGTGTCTATTTTCTTTTGGCGCTTTGGCTATGATTCTTCTTTCTTGTTCCAAAGATGCACTTGTTTCCAGATTGGAATGGATTGAATGGGCTGAAAGTAATGCTACAACTGACGGCGGAAGGCTACTTGCTTTTCCTGGGGCAGAAGGCTTTGGTCGTTTTGCTACCGGAGCCAGGGGAGCAACAACACCAAGTGTTTATTTTGTAACAAATCTGGATGACAGCGGTCCAGGCTCGTTTCGCGATGCGGTGAGCAAGCCTGGACGTTTTGTATTGTTTAACGTATCCGGTGTTATTAAATTAAAATCTAATCTAGCCGTTGCCGCAAATACCACCATCGCCGGACATACGGCGCCAGGCGATGGTGTGGTTTTATATGGAAGGAAAGTTTCTTTTTCTGGCTCAAATGGGACGATTGCACGCTTCGTAAGGATCAGGCTCGGCGCAAATGCCGGAGCCGGGAAAAGTGATGATGCATCCGGTATTGCCAACGGAAAAAATATCATGCTCGACCATATGTCTTTTACCTGGGGACTGGACGAGGTGTTCTCCATAAATTGGGATAACAAAGGTAACGAGCCCGATAGTATTACCATCCAGAATTCAATCATTGGGCAGGGGTTACATCGTCATAATCACTCTGCCGGCGGCTTGATACAGACCGGAGGAAAGATATCAATCATCAAATCACTTTATCATAGCAACAAGACTAGAAATCCGAAAGTGAAAGGCATTAACGAATTTGTCAATAATGTTGTTTATAACTTTGGCAATGCCAATACAACCTATCCCGATCATACCATATCTGCAGATGCTTATATACTCGGTGGTGAATCCTCCGGAGAGTCTAACGTGACCATTTTAAATAATTATTTTGTGGGTGGTCCGTCAACCCCAAAGACAAAAGGAACTCCATTTTCTAGAGGGAACGGCAACTTTAATCTCTATCAGTCGGGTAATTATTTTGACAATAATCAGAACGGTAAGCTGGACGGAGAACTAATTGAAGCTACAGCGGCCTGGTACCCGGGGCTAGCTGCAGATAATTTTAAATCAGCCGACTTCTACGAGACCTACCCCACCTTGAGACCCAAAATGAGTGCTAAAAAAGCGTATGCCTACCTGATTGATCATGTCGGTGCCACCTTGCCCCAAAGAGATCAGGTTGATGCTTTTTTAATTCAGGAATTACAGAGCAAAGGCACACTCGGATTTTATACCTATCGCGAATCGGATCTTCCTTTGGACAATGGTGGGTTGGGACGACTGGAAAGCGCTAATCTTCCACTCGATTCAGATAATGATGGCATACCTGATATATGGGAAGAAAAATTGACATTGAATAAAAACGATAATCTGGATGCCTTACAGCCAAGCATACATCCGTTGTTTAAGGGCTACTTAAATATTGAAGCCTATTTGATCTTGTTAGCACAGTCGAAATAAGGGGTCGAAATAAAGAAATGGTTTCCTAGGAAAGAAAGCCGTTCCTCGCAAGTCGTCCATTGTTAAGTGCTGTAAGCAAGTCTTATGTTGCATAAAATGCGATTTAATAACCCGATGAAAACCTCAACATACTAAATTATAATGCGAATGTTTAAAAAATTACCGAAGGATAAATCTGTGTTGTTTAACTCAAAGCTTAAGTTTGCTTTGGCGGCCTTAGTCTTGCCGTTCCATCTCTGGGCACAGTCAAATAAAATTGCCGGAGTGGTGGTCGATGACGCCAATGTGCCTCTTACTGGAGTAAGTATCCGTATAAAAGGAACGGATCGAACGCTACAAACTGATTCCAGAGGATTATTCCAATATGTAGCGAAAGAAGGCGATATTTTACAGTTATCAAGCGTCGGTTATGAAACGGCAACGTTTGTTGTCAAAGAAAATGTACCAATTAGAGTGCAATTGAAAAAATCCAATCGTGATCTTGATGAAGTTGTTGTTATTGGATATGGTACAGCCAGAAAGCGAGATTTGACTGGCGCCGTGGGATCGATTAAAGGAAGTGAAATCAAGGATATACCGGTGACAACGGCAGCTCAAGCATTGACCGGAAAGATTGCAGGAGTCAACATTGTTACGCAAAGTGGTGCCCCGGGTTCGGCAGTCAACGTTACTGTCCGTGGTGGGACGAGTTTCTCAGGATCGAGCAATCCATTGGTCATTGTTGATGGGTTTGTTATGGATGGAGGGTTGAGTAGTGTAGATGCAAGTGACATCGAAAGTATCGATGTATTGAAAGATGCCTCGGCTTCTGCTATTTACGGTTCTAGAGGTGCTAATGGTGTTATATTAGTAACCACTAAGTCTGCAAAATCCGGCCGTACAAATATAGATTACAATAACTATTTCAGTTTTGAAAGACTAAGCAAGAAATTGAGTTTGTTGGGGGGCGAAGATTACGTGAAATATCAATATGAATATCAGACCCTAGGCGGCAGACAGCAGCAATTCGCAAATATGTTTGGCGGAGATCCCACAGCTCCGGATTTTGCGAGCAATGCATATACACGGATACAGCAGGAGTACGGCAATCGTACTGGGATTGATTGGCAACAGGAAGTTTTTGGGGGGGCGGCCATCTTACAGAATCATAATATCAATATAAACGGGGGAAATGAAAAGACGAAGTTAATGTTGAGTTACAATAACATGAGTCAAGATGGTATATTGGCTAAATCTGGTTATAATCGTAATAGCCTAAGGGCTAAAATCAATCACAACCTTTTTAAAGGCGTGGATTTGGATTTTAACACCTTACTGCAAGATGCCAATACACAAGGTGGAGGTTCGTTGGGAGGGATGCTTAAGATGTCCATCTTGCAACCGGTCACCGGGGGAGTTCGATTCACCAATGATCAATTGCTGAACGCCGACATAGCCGAAGAGCTTCAGGCAGTAGATTCGCAATATGATATTTACAATCCGATTATCATGAACGATGCGATTACGAAGACCAAGGCCAGCCGTTTGGCTGTAGTCAATTTGGGCCTAAATGTCAAATTTCTGAATGATTTTACCTTTCGAACCGCGGGATCCTACCAGTGGAAGCAAACGAGAAATGACATGTGGGATGATGGGCGTACAGTAAATGCCCGTAATAATGGTGGTCCATACGGATCAAGAGGCAATGCAGAAGGGTATCAATGGCAGCTCACCAATACACTTTCTTGGATGAAACAGCTTGAAAAGCATCATCTAAATCTAATGATGGGACATGAGATCTTATATTCCAAAGATCAAAGTTTGGGACATACATATTATGGGTTTCCGCAGAGTAATTTTGGATTGAATGATGTATCCCTGGCAACCCGAATAGATCGTGCAGATGTTGACGAAGGTCGGTACGGACTTGTCTCTGGATTTGCGCGAGCGATCTATAATTATGATGATCGTTATCTTCTTACGGCTACACTGCGTGCAGATGGTAACTCTAAATTCAAAGAAGGGCATCAATGGGGGTATTTCCCCTCAGCTTCTGCAGCCTGGAATATCCATAAGGAGCATTTTATGGTAGGCCAGGAGTTTTTTGATCAGTTAAAAATACGGGCGGGGTATGGATCCACCGGAAATGATAATATTGGTAATGTGACATACGCTACACTTTACGGATCTACGATCGCTGCGATCAATAATGCAGAGGTAATAGGTTTGAAACCAAGTGATTTGTTAGGAAATCCTGAATTACAATGGGAGAAGACCCAAACGTCTAATATCGCGCTGGACATTGCTATTTTAAAGAATCGTATTAGTTTAACTACAGATTTCTATTCCAATAAATCAAGTAATCTCTTGTTAAAGCAGACAATACCTACATCAACCGGATATCGCTATCAAAATCAAAATGTGGCGGCCCTGCGCAATCAGGGAGTAGAGTTTACGTTGCGCACTTTGAATATTAAAAAACAAAATTTTCAATGGCAGACCAATTTCAATATCACATTTAATAGGTCAAAGACGCTCGGTCTATATGGATCTAGTAGTGAAAATAGCGATTTTATGTTGAATAATCTCAGCTCAAGGATAGACTTTATAACAAGAGTTGGCGAAACTGTAGGACAATTTTATGGTTACAAATACGACGGTGTATATACCACAGATGATTTTATCCAAAGCGGAGATGGTAGCTATATGTTGAAAGATGGCGTAGCATCACTAAAAGGGAAAAACAGAACGAGTATTAAACCAGGCGATGTCAAATATTTACCAACAGCAGGTGAGACCGATAGCAATGGTAATCCCGTATGGTCAACCAATGATCGTACGGTAATTGGCAATCCTGAACCGAAGTTTTTTGGCGGAATTGGGAATAATCTTTCCTATAAAAATTTTGATTTAAATGTATTTCTAAATTTTGCATATGGTAATAAGGCATTTAATATGAATACACAGCGTTTCATGGGACCTTATTTACCGAATCAGAATTCATTGGAAAGAATGGCGGATCGATTTACATTAATTGATCCCTCTACTGGAACAGAGACTAAAGATCTCAACCGCTTGGCCGAACTGAATCCTAATCAGCATCAGAAAGATCAAGTGTGGAGTCTAAATTCCACCAATAATATTGCGATAAGTGATGCATTGGACTATTATCTGGAAGACGCATCCTTTTTACGAATTAACAATATCACCCTAGGCTATACTATGCCTCAAGAATTGTCCAAACATGCTTATTTACGAAAAATGCGGGTTTTCTTGACGCTCAACAACATTCATACGTTTACCAAATTCTCGGGTTATGACCCAGAAGTAGCATCAACATCGTCTATTTTAACGAGAGGGGTGGATAACTCTGCTTATCCAAGAACAAAAAGTTTCGTTGTTGGATTTAATTTGACCTTTTGAGTGATGGATTCGGTTAAAATATAGCAGCACTACAGACAAAAGATTTAATGCGATTTAACGAATCGTTTATGACAAAAATAGTCTTTAATGAAAAACACTTTATTCCAATGAAAAGAATTGTAACAATATTAAGCATAGCCTGTTTATTGGCAACAGGATCATGTAAGAAATTTTTGGAACTTCCTTCCCAAAGCGATTACGATAGTAGTAATATCTTTGAAAACGCCGATCGTGTAGAAATGGCATTACTAGGTGCTTATACGAGTGTTTTTAATTCAGAACTGTATTACCAATTTGGTATGGGGACAGACGAATGCTTTTCTACTGAGGGGGAGACCAATTCAAAAAATCAAGTTTCCAACTATGTGTATACTCCAGCAACAAGCCCCTCTTCGACCTACACGGCAATGTATTCTGGTGTTGAACAGGTCAATGTATTAATTAAGAATATTCCATTAATGCAACCTAAGACTGATTCAGAAAAGAAAAAACTTGATATGCTCCTTGGCGAGGCACTGGCTATACGCGCCAAAAATATGTTGAATGTGGTACGTTATTTTGGCGATGTTCCTTTTCCACGTATTCCGGTAGTCGATGCGGGGAGCTTCTCTTCTTCCCGTGTGAGTCGTGACACCATCATGGATGCCTGTGTCGAAGATTTACAAAAAGCTATTGCCTTGCTCCCTTGGAAAGGAGAATCTGGTTTATCCGTAGAACGTATTTCAAAGAATGCAGCTTATGGGTTATTGGCTAGGACAGCTTTATATGCTGCCGGATATTCCTTGCGTTGGGATCTAAACTCATATTCAGCAAGTAGTGTGCAGCTGAGTAAACGTCCGGACCAGTCCAGGATTCACCAGTTATATCAAGTCGCAAGAGATGCTTGCAAAATGGTTGTAGATCGCGGTGAAAATAGTCTGATAGATTATGAAACGATATTCAGAAACCTCATCAATGGAAAATACGATAACGAATCCATGCTGGAATATGGGCAAAAAGGAGCTGATCGTAACGATGCACAGATTGGTTATACAAATGGATTTTTTTCGCACACAAATTCCTTCTATGGTAAAGCACAGCCAGCAATGGCAGCCTTTCCAACCTATTATTTTGAATTTGAAGAGGGGGATAGCCGTCGTGATGTCGCGATTGCATCCTATTCCATAACAGCAGATAGTAAGCACCAGATGAATACCTATGCAAGTAATACTATCGGTAAATTTAGGGTCAATTGGAAAGCAGAGAAAGGCATTGCGGTAAACAAAAGAGATATCAACTGGATTGAATTGCGTTACGCTGATATCCTGCTGATGTACGCCGAAGCTGAAAATGAAATCAATCAAGGACCAACCGCAATTGCAAAAGATCTATACGAACAAGTACGCTTACGTGCATTTAAAAACGATAAAACAAAAATAGGGACAACACCAACATCTTATCAAGGGTTTCGGGATGCCATTATCCAGGAACGTAAACTGGAATTAGGCTTTGAAGGATGGCGACGGACCGATTTAATTCGTTGGGGAATTTTGTTCGAAAAACTGAGTCAAACCAAGCAAGATTTATTGGATCTTGCCGCACACCAAGGCAAGTACGCAAATGTGGATTTATTCCGTGCGTACAAAATGACGCCTGCCAATGCGTTTAATGATCCTTTGATTGCACAGGAATTTATATCGTTTAAAGAGGCTCCGGATGCAATAAAAAAAGCCGAATTAACTGCGCAGGGATATACCATATTGGATATGTACAGCAATCAATCTATTTTCTTTTCAAATGCCTTGGCCCCTACGGCGACTTGGGTGAGTAATATTTATAGAGGTCTGGAAAAAAACAAAGTAGAGATAGTCCCGTTAAGTACGACGACCATTGATAATAATCCAGGACTGACCGGTCAGCAGCATCCACTCTATTAAGATGTATTGTGTCCCTCCAATCGATTTTGCGCTCTGTCTGTGGGATATTGCACTGTATTTGTGCAATTTTTCCACTTGGCGAAATGAGTTCGACAGGTGAACGTTTGATTTCCCCTTTTGGCAAAATATCACTGACGTTCGTCGAAATGAAAAAGTCCCCCGACTTCTTTGTTTAGTTAATGGACTTTTTCATTTTGTCACTCGGCGAAATGAAAAAGTCGGGTGTCTGAACGATTTTTCCACGTGGGGAAATGAAAATTCCACGTGGGAAAACAAACGAAACACTGGTCGGAATGACTTTTCTACGTGACGAAGTCAATATTTTGCTGCGCGAAATCGTTCAGACAGCATGCAAATCAAGATAGCTCAGGACGGTTATTGTTTCTTTTTGTGATATTTTTAGCATTACTGGCTGATGTACATATTTATTACTTCTCGTAAGGTAAGTTCATAATATAATTATATGCCGCTATGTAAAAGAAAAACGAATGACATTGACGACGTAACTCCAGAAGCCTTAGCGATTTGGGTACTATAATATTTATAAAGTACCTTAAGTGAAATATCAACAACGAGTCATGGTTAACAATATTCTTGATAAGTAGTATAATAATGTAAAATATTTATTTTAATCATACAGGACA
Source organism: Sphingobacterium sp. (assembly GCA_029239355.1). GTDB lineage: Bacteria > Bacteroidota > Bacteroidia > Sphingobacteriales > Sphingobacteriaceae > Sphingobacterium. Next base: position 12,293 of record JAQZAZ010000011.1, on the reverse strand, counting down.
ACATATGATCTTTAAAAAAATAATTCTTCTCCTATGCATACTGGGAGTAGTATCTACGCTGACAGCACAATCGATGTATCAACAGTTTGCAGATTCGGAAATGAAGCGGTTTCCTGAGGCCTGGCAATTAGATCACGGCAAACGACTTTATTTTGGTTATGCACAGGGCTTAGGATGCCTTGCGATGTTAAAGGTCGCCGAAAAAACAGGAGATACAAGATATTTCGACTATGTAGAAAAGTGGGCTGATACACTCATCAATGAAAAGGGAGAAATTCATCTATATGAGCTTAGTTCTTATAATGTGGATTTTATCAATTCCGGAAGAATACTATTTGAACTTTATGAAAAAACTAAGAAAGAAAAATATCGTCTGGCTATTGAAACATTGGTTCACCAACTAAAATACCAGCCTACAACACTCGAAGGTGGCTATTGGCACAAACTGATTTATCCCCATCAGATCTGGTTGGATGGCGTTTATATGACCGGGCCTTTTCTCGCAAAATATGCTAAGCTTAGTAAGCAAGACCAATATTATGACAAGGCTATCGATGAGATTTTAATTACAGCTAAACATACATTGGACACTAGGACAGGATTGTATTATCACGCTTGGGATGAAAGTAAAAAGCAAGCTTGGGCAAATCCCAAAACGGGGCAGTCGCCCAATTTTTGGGGCAGAAGTATTGGCTGGTATTTTATGGCTGTCATCGATGTATTGGACGAGTTGCCTTTAGATTATCCCAGAAGAGATCAATTGATCCAATTGGCTCAATCGTTAGCCAAGACTCTTGCTAACTATCAAGATGATGAGGGCCTGTGGTGGCAAGTAATAGATCAGCCAAAAAAAGAAAGAAATTATCAGGAAGCTTCGGTCAATAGCATGTTTCTATACGCTTATTCAAAAGGGATCAATAAAAAATACCTTTCTGAAAGCTACATGGCCTTGGTACACAAATTATATCAGGGGATTCAAGGACGTCTGTTAAAAAAAGAAAATGGGCTGTGGTCATTGGTGCAGTGCAATGCAGTTGCCGGTCTAGGTGGAAATCCTTATCGGGACGGTAGTTATGATTATTATGTAGGCGAACGGATCCGCGAAAATGATACGAAGGCCACGGGACCTTTTATCATGGGCTGTATAGAGTCTGGATTTTGAAAAAACTAGTTTTTAAGTGTTTTTTTAAAATATTTATAAACAAATCGTTAATTTTATATTTATTAAAATCTAACAATGACCAGTTCCGTAAATCAGTTTTTAAAAACCTTAGAAATCAGTGATTTTTCTGCTACTCCCAAGTATTTGCAATTAGCAAATACCATTATCGATGCTGTTAAAAATGAAACATTGGTCAGAAATGATATGCTGCCGTCTATCAATGAATTGAGTGCATATCTGGAAATATCGCGTGATACTGTTGAAAAAGCATATCGTTATTTGAAGAAAAATGATATTATTGCATCCAATCCAGGTAAGGGATATTATGTCAACAAGACCGATGTACAGTCCAAACTTAAGATTGCCCTTTTTCTCAATAAATTGAGCGCACATAAAAAAATTGTTTATGATTCTTTTGCTAGGGAACTCGGAGACTTTGCCAACCTCGACTTATTTGTTTATAATTCGGATTTATCTTACCTGAATAACCTATTGGGAAGCTTGACCAAAACGTATGATTACTACGTCTTATTTCCGCATTTTAAAGAAGGGAGAGACAAAGCGCCCGACATCATCCGCAAGATCCCTACAGATAAACTGATGTTATTGGGTAAGTTCATTGAGGACGTTCCTGGGGATTTTCCTGCTGTATATGAAAATTATGAACACGATATTTATTCCGCATTGGAAGAAGCCAATGAGGTGCTTAGTAAGTACAAAAATTTGAAACTGGTATTTCCGGACTATAGTGATTTTCCTAAAGCCATCATCAAGGGATTTTACAAATTTTGTCAGCAATATGCTTTTGAGCACGAATTAGTGTCCGATATCGATGAAGAGAACGTAGAGAAGGGAACATGCTACATCAATATTATTGAAGACGATCTCGTGAAATTGTTGAACAAGATTATTCAAAATAAATTAGTCATAGGAAAAGATGTAGGGGTCATTTCCTATAATGAAACCCCATTGAAGAAATTTATCCTGAATGGTATTACGACAATATCCACTGATTTTGAAATGATGGGACGGCTCGCTGCTGAACTGATTATGAAAAAATCGAAGGAACGCGTCGAGGTACCATTTTACTTAAAATTGCGGTCATCGGTTTAAAGATGAGTTTTTTATACTTTTTAAAGAGTTGTGAGCCCCTCATCAAACAAAACGAGGTGATTGCTCGGAACAGATCAATAAAAGATGCTTAAAAAAGCAAAAGACTGGTCTATTAAACCAATCTTTTGCTTTTATGGGGAGTTGTAAAAACTCCGTTTATTTCTTTAATGTTTTTACAGGGAACAAATCAATAACTCCGGTTGCGACCTTACTGATATTATTGATCGCTTTTTCTGGGTTATCGACATCACCTGAACCCCGCGCTTGCCAGATCACCGCATTTGTTTTACGGTCGATAGCTTCGATGATCAAGTGGCCGTAACGGTAACGTTCTTTCGCAACAGGGTAATAGCCGCCACCATAATAGTAAGGAGAAAACCAGGGTCTGTACCAGCCCCAAGGACCGCCCCAGCCATAATATCCGCCGCCGCCATATACCAATCGGCTTTTGTTATTGACTATTGTAATATAACGGAATAATAGATCCGGATTATCTTTTGAATACTGGAGTCCCTTTGCTTCTAAGGCCGCATTTGCTGCATCCAAAATATTAGTTTTGGCAATATCATTGTCAAAATAAGACTTTGAAAGCGAGTCTACCGGGGGTAACCAAGCATACGTCTTGAAAGGAGTAAAATCCATCTTCTCTACCCGAGTGGTATTGTATTGATAAGACGAACATGATGCCAGCGCGACGCAGAGCACCAAAAATAATAGAATCTTTTTCATCGTAGTAATTTATTTATTAACTGTGATGAATCTACCACGTGTATGATTTTTGCTTATTCGCCTCATACCCGTGATGGTTTCATGGCCTATATGGAACTTTAATTTATTAAATCTGTTTTAAATCCTCACTATCCGCTTTCATCGCTTTTATGCAACATCAAGCGTTTATTTGCAATTTGTTGTTGTACTAAATAGTACAGGATTTTATTTTTAATGTTAGACAAAAAACTACAGATATGGTTTAATCCTAATTGTAAAATTAATAGGAATATTTTGCCACCAATGGAATCTGTCTTCCTGAACCAAAAGCTTTGGGGCTGATCCGTAAAATCGGGGGTGCCTGAAAACGTTTAAATTCAGCATTATTGACCAACTTATTGACTCTCTCTACTAACGCTTTTTCGAATCCCATCGCTACAATTTCGGAGCCGCTCTTTTCATTTTCGATCAATTCAAATAGGATCTTATCCAGTAGATCATATTCAGGAAGGGAATCTGAATCTTTTTGATCCGGGCGTAGTTCCGCTGAAGGAGCTTTCTCAATGGTGTTGACCGGAATAATTTCCCGTTCTCGATTGATATAACGCGCCAGGTCATAGGCTCTGGATTTATAGACATCGCCAATGACCGAGATGGAGCCCGCCATGTCCCCATACAAGGTACCGTAACCTACAGCAGCCTCGCTTTTGTTAGACGTGTTCAATAGAATGTTGCCAAATTTGTTTGATATCGCCATTAGGATGACAGCCCGTGCGCGCGCTTGAATATTCTCTTCGGTGGTATCTGGTTTTAGTCCATCAAAAATCGGGGCTAGCGTATTTTCGTATGCTGAAGCGATGTCCTTTATTGGGATGATATGGTATTTACAGCCCGTGTTATTCACAAGATCCATTGCGTCCTTAATCGAATGGTCTGAGGAATAGACTGAAGGCATCAGAATGGAGAGTACATTGTCCGCCCCCAATGCCTCGCAGGCAAGGGCGGCTACCAATGCCGAATCCAATCCGCCAGAAAGGCCTAACACTGCTCTTTTGAATCCTGATTTTTGAAAATAATCCCGTAGTCCCAAGATCAGAGCATCATGGATCAACGCAATTTCGGCGACTCCGTCTTTTGTGGATGCTGAGGTGGAGCTAATATTTTTTTTGGCATAAGTAACATATTGCAGATCTTCTTCAAACCGTTTTAATTCCGCGATCTTTGTTCCTTCATTATTAAGTGCAAGTGACCTTCCATCAAAGATAATATCCATATGAGCACCTACTTGATTCACATAGATCAGCGGTCGACTGTAGGTATTGACCTGGCGGGAAAGTACCTTAACCCGTTCGTCAAAATGTGTGTATGAGAATGGTGAAGCTGCGATATTGATCAACAGATCAGGATTTTCTTTCCTGAGTTCGGCCATTGGGTCACCGACATAAGAGTTTCCGCCCTCGTCGTCATCCCATAGGTCCTCACATACAGTCAGGGCAATTTTTACACCATTTAATGTAATGCAATTGAAGCGTTTGTTGGGTTCAAAGTACCGATATTCATCAAATACATCGTAGTCTGGCAGCAGGCCCTTTTTTATAATGTTTCGAACAGCACCCTTTTCAATAAACACAGCGCTATTGTAAAGTTCTTTGCCTTCGGGATCGCTGTTTTTGACAGGGGCACCGATAATACAAGCAATATCCTGACAATGGGAAGCGATCTGGTGAATAGCCTCATCACACTGTTTTTTAAATACGCTATTCCGTAAAAGGTCTTTGGCAGGATATCCTCCGATAGCGAGCTCGGCAAAGATGATAAGGTCTGCCGACGCTTCTTTGGCTTGGTTGATGGCTTGAATTAGTTTCTCTGTATTTGCTTCAAAATTACCGATATGGTAATTCAATTGGGCTAAAGCTATTTTCATCCTTTTAATTTTTCTTTGTTAAACCCGCTATGTGGTTAAAAACATGACGATTTAAGTTTTGTATCAATAGTACACAGCCCTAAGACGCGGTACCTTCATTACAAATTTATTCCTTTTTATTGAAAGAGTTTCTTTATTGGCTACTGTTTTTTAAGATTCTACGAGTGACTAGCTTATTTACTAATCCACGAATTAATCGTAGTGTTTTTTATTTGGCCTAATCAACGAATAGGCCATGAATTTAATCGTCGCCTAAAGCCCAAATCTGTTATTATCTTATAGATTGGTTGAAAAATTATCGTCAAAATAGCGGTATACAATTGCTATAATTTTGCTAAATTGTTTTAACATAATTTTAACAACGTTAAATGCTGTTAAATTTCTTGACATGAAAGGGAATCTATAGTACCTTTGATATATCAAAACAAAAAGATATATACAAAATAATATATAAAGAACTTTTCATAATTTAGGTTAATAATTGGTTAGGTAAAGCTCGGAGTTCCCCACTTCGAGCTTTTGTTGTTTTAACAGTTGATCGATGTAAATATAAGCTTTTAAGGTTCGGTTTATCTTTTCTAGAAATTGCTTAACAGTCGTTAGGAAATTGAGCGATACTTTTAGATACTTACAGAAACGAATATTTTTGAATATTTACAAATAATAGGGGGTATAAAGAAAAAACCTCCCAAAAAAGCTTTAGGAGGTTTTTTAACATAATCTTTGTTATTATTTTAGATCCACGACTTCGATAACAAAATCTAAAGGAGAATTGACTGGTATAGTTCCCACAGCTTGATTTTGGTATCCATATAACGACGGAGCCATAATATGAATTTTTGTTCCTTTTTGTAGTCCTTTTTCGGTCAAACCACCCAATTTGACGTCACCTACTTTCTTAGGAGCGAATGCGAATGTCCAGGCAGGAATAATGGAGCTAACAAAAGGGTACTGATATCCTGTATTGGTCAATATTTCAAAGGTAGTTGTTTTATCGGTTTCGGTTTGATCAAAAATACTTCCGCTCAATAACCTACCTGTGTACTTTACAGTTGGTTTAAATTTAAGGAACTTAGCATTTAACGTATCCACTATTTTATATTGGTAATTGCCTTCGCCTTCGGTCAGAATTTCATACCAGATGCCGGTTTCTGAATCATATTGTGCATCTGGAAACTTGCTGTCAACATAATTTTTGAGCGTGACAGAATCAGTTTTGAATTGTGCAGAAGCATCATAAACAGGTGTGTCGTCACTTTTAGTACAGCTAACGGTAAATAAAGCAATAGCTGCGATTCCCAAGAACAGTGGTGATAATATTTTTTTCATAGTGTTATTGATGGTTTTTCGAAAAAGATCATTATATTTTCAAAAGGTCTTTAACAAAAGTATATTATTTTTTCATTTTAGTGTACCGTTGCTTCAATAATTAACATTTTAATACAGTAATTAACACTCGATTTTCAGATCACGGCATTTTGCCATGTTGTGGTTCCAGTCTGTATTTGTGCAAGCCACCTAATTTTAATGGCAGCAGCTACATGTATTTTATTTGAGACATAAAAAAACCATTTTCATACCGAAAATGGTTTTTTTATAAAAACAGATGAGGTGTTAATTGGTGGTATTTTTGATATCTTTTACATCGATAGTAAGATCCAAAATAGATTTGCCCGGAATTGTGTTTCCAGTTGATTCAGCTTTTTGATCGCTATCTCCATATCCCCAAGGAGAAGGAGTGATTATACGAATCTTAGAACCTTTTTTCATACCGGTTGTCGTAATTCCGCCCACAGGGATTTCTTGCTCGCCAAATTTTATTTTCTGAGGTAAGAACGCTCTGTGCCATATCACAGGTTTTGACGCCAGATTTTTAGTTTCTGTTTTTCCTTCCTCTGTTTTTTCAAATACTGTCCCCTCAGGTTTATATTGCGCACCAGTTTGGACATATTTTCCAACATATTCGACTGTTACATTGGGCGCTATGATTTGTCCTCCGTTATTAAATGAATACGTGTATGAACTTTGATCTCCCGCGGCTAATACTTGGTACGCTATTCCTAAAGAATCTATATATTGAACATTTTGAAGCTGATTGTCAGAGACATACTTTTTGATAATCGGATATTGCTCTTCGACTCTTTTTTTATTAATGGAGTCCTGAATTCGTTTTTTTTCTTGTTGCTCTTTCTCCCATGCGTCGTAATCAAAATTATCTTTATTACATGCTGTAAAAAGAATGCCCAGACACATAAATGCCATTAAAAATTTCGTGATATTTTTCATAATTTCTTAAAGTGTGTATTAATTATAAAACTCAAAACGCACTTCCTTTTGGTTTCGCTACACAAATATGTTAAATTATTCTAAAAAAACACCTAATTCTTTTGAGTTCAGGTATTTTTGCTGTATATTTTTTAAGCGAAACTCCCTATCAAATCGAAGAATGCTGGGAAAAACCATTTGTTTTCCATTCAATAAAGTTAGCGCCAAAGCATGGTACTGGCCGGTTCTTTTTTTGTTGGATTTTGACTTCCAAACGCTCTGATCAAAGGTAATTTCCTGCACGGATTCCGCGTCCAAACTGACCGCATAATAATTTGTATTGATTGCTGTAATAATATCCAGCTTTGTAAATATCTCCTGTTCCATCTTCCGGCAATAGGCGCACCAATCGGTATGGATAAAAATTAGGGTCTCCCGTGGTGCTGCAACCAGCAGGGAGTCGAGCTGTTCAAAGCTGACCCAATTTATCCGCTCTTGCCCAAAATGGAAGAGCGGATAAAGTAAGCTGATAAACAGGATGCTTATTTTCCTAAAATATTTCATTGTTCTCCTTTTGTTTATGGGAAATTTATCCCAGTACGCATGTCCTAATGAAAATGTCCAATGCGGAGGCCAAACGTATATGTACGCGGACGTGTAGGACCATAGATATAGTCCGAATCCCGTAATGCACCTTTGTCAAAATCTTTTTGAAAAGCATTAAACATGTTCTGTACACCACCAAAGAACTCGATACTAAAATCCTTATGTACAGGCAGTGTATATCCCAAGCGTAGGTTTAACTCAACAAAATCATTAGCATGCTTTAATGTCATGACATCTTGCTGGATATGTGGCACAATCATTTTACCAGTATATACTCCTGTCAGGTCAACTGCAAATCGTTTTGTCGCTTTTAAATTTGTGTTCATATAGCCATAGATATTAGGAGTACGAACATATTTTTTTGTCCAGATATCATGCGCGTCTTCTTTCCCTTCATAGATCAGCTGATCATTTTTGTAACGAGAGCGTTGGATGGTTCCGCCTGTCTGAAAGGATAGCCAGGATGAAGGTGCAATATTGATTTCGATGTTGGAGCCATACACGCGTGCGCCTTCTCCATTTTGCATCTCCTGAATAATCAACCCATCCTTTTCTGAGGCCATAATGTTGACAAACTGATTGTTGAGATCTGTATAGAAACCTTCGACAAGCAAGCTTGTCTGTACATTTCCAAAGTTTTTATTGTAACTGAATGATCCCGTATATGCATTGGAATATTCGGTTTTTAAGTTTTCACCAATCAGGACAAAAACTTGGTTGCCGCCAATGGAAGTGACGTGCATGTCTTCATTAAAGGCCTGCGGAGCCCGAAATCCACGTGCGTACCCACCTCTGAACTGTAGGTCTTTTGTCAGATCATATAGCACCGTTAATCGTGGGCTGAAAGTTCCAAAACGTTGATCCGAATTCCGATCTATACCTGCTAGACTGTATTTGCCATCGACATAGGTATAATCGTACCGCGCACCAATCAGCGTTTTTAGCGTTTCAAAGGGTTTCCATTCATATTGCGCATAGGTTCCTAACCCCTTGTTTTGCTGATCGATGGTCCGCTTGTACCCTGGGATTTCATCCTGCGTATCATTGTAAGAAAACTCTACACCTGCAGTAAATACATCTTTTTCAAAATTATAGGTGTATTGACTCCCTACAACTAATGCAATATCGTCTGTCTTTCCATACGAATTGGAAGCCAGGGTGCTATCTGCAAGAGTTGTTCCGCCACCAAGGCCGCCGTAATAACTGTCACGTACAGTTTTCTGGACCGAGCCATAAGCCGACAGTTTGTGTTTATAATCTTCGGAATAATGATCGTAGGTAATTCCACCAACAATGGAACTGGTTTGCAGTTGTTCGGTGATCTGGGTCAGATGGGGTGCTTTGTCAAGTTGATCTCCACCCCGGCGGAATTCATTGACCGTACTAAAATCAACCGTGATTTTATCCAAGTCGCTTGGTTTATAAAATAGTTTGGTGCCAAAAGTCGTATTACGAAGCTTGGTGATCTCTGAAAAGCCGTCACCGTTTGCGTCATAAGATTCTCTATTGCGATGCATCCCATAGAATGTTGCGCCAGTTTTTAAGTCCTCTGCGACAAGGGAAGTGTTGAAGTCTACGGTGTTGTCCCAGCTTTTTCCGCCGATCAGTGAGTTCGTAGATTTTACCTGCCAGTCGTTTTCAACAGGATCTTTCGTAATGATATTGATGGTTCCGGCGATGGCATTGGCTCCGAACAATGCTGAACCACCACTGCGCACGACTTCGATTCGGTCAATCATGCTGGTTGGGATTTGGTCCAATCCGTAGACACTATTTAATGCCGAAAAAACGGCCCTGCTGTTAATTAATATCTGTGAGTAGGGGCCCTCAAGGCCGTTGAGTCTGACCTGTGAAAAACCACAATTTTGACAATTGTTTTCCACCCGGACTCCGGGCTGATAATTCAATGTCTCGGACATCGCTACAGATTGCGTCGCATTGAATAGCTTTGGTCCGATCACATTGACCACAACGGGCGCATCCTTGCGTTTTACGCCGTATCGGGTAGCCGAGACAACTACCTCATCCAGATTAAGATTATCTTCTTCAAGCTGGATCTGGAGCGGGGATGCTACCGTGTCCAGACTGATCACCCTGGTCATCGAACGATAGCCCACGGCCGAAATATTTAAGGTTACCTTGGGTGTAGCTAGGGCATTGAATTTAAAATGACCGTCGGCATCAGATGTGGTAGCTGATTTGCCATTCTTAATGGTCAATGTGCCCGAAGCAATAGCCTCACGGTTTTTGTTGAATAAATAACCCTCCAATGAAGATTGCGCGTATATAGTGGATGTGCCGGCCAATAGTGTAGCCAGTAAAGTGTATTGTTTTAGCATTTTTATTGTATTGCGTATTGAGATGCCCGTACATACTTATAGCTTTTTATATAGCATGCTTTTTCTTCTTGCAGAGGATACTAAATAAGGAACCTTACCTGAAGCTTGTGTGCATACTACTGCATAGTCTTTGGACTAACAATCACTATGATGTAAGCATAAGAGCATCATCTATCTACTTTGTAAATTAAACATGGAGACATTGGTTTCGTCCCTAAGGAATACCAAACCAAGGCTCTGATCACTGTTTTTCGATTGTGAAAAATAAATGTACTTACCAATGCCGACGGCATTATGATACAATTTTTTCACAGGATGTAGTCAGATTTGAAAAAATATGAATTGTATTTATACAAAGTCGGGAGGCCCTCGGAGGTAATAAGGACTGCTTGTGGTAGTGGCAACTTCTGGGCAGATCGAACAATGTTCTGTTCGCTGAATTTCCTTGGGTAAAGGAAGTTCAAGAACTAAAAACTCGGTCTGAACATAGGTGTTTTGATAGATGACATTCAGGTAATCGATCTGGTCATCGGTTTCCTGGGGTTTTTCTTTCTTTGTAAAATCGTAAGGGTGCGTGTGCATCACGATTTCCCCAGTCGATTTTACCTCTTTGTGCATAAAAATAACACCGGAAATAATAATCAGTGACATCAAAGCCAATTGGAATGATGCGATAAACTGACGCAAATTTCTTGTTATTTTTAATTCCATAAAAAAGCGCTACTTGATAAAGTAACGCTTCAAAAATACGATTTTTATTTAGCAGTATATGAAATACTGGATAAAATTATTATTAAGTATTAGAGTCGGTATCTCAATACTATCTGATCAAATGGTTGTTGTCATCCGGAAAAACCAAAGATGGTTGAAACTGTTTAGCCTCCTCAAAATCCATTGTCGCGTATGAAATAATAATAACAATATCACCAACTTGCACTAAACGTGCCGCAGCTCCGTTCAGGCAGATGATGCCTGAACCGCGTTGTCCTGGAATGACATACGTTTCCAAACGCGCCCCATTGTTATTATTTACGATTTGAACTTTCTCGTTAGCGATGATATTTGCAGCATCCATCAAATCTTCATCTATCGTGATACTACCCACGTAATTCAACTCCGCCTGTGTTACTTTCACGCGGTGAATCTTGGATTTCATTACTTCTATTACCATGCTGCAAAGGTAAAGTTTTTTTTATTATGCCAACGTCATATTATCAATAAGACGAACACCTTCTACCCAGGCCGTTACCAGTACAACATGCTGTTTGCTGGCATCAATCCGATCAACTTCTTTTAGGGAATTACTTTCACAAATCGCAAAATATTCGACAGTTAATCCTTTTGTCTGTGTTAAAATTGCTAAGGCTTTCTCTTTAATATCTAGTAGGTCACTATTGTCTGCGATATGATCTTTCACATATTGTAATGAACGTGAAAGCGCTAAGGCTGTTGTCTTTCCTTCTTCGCTCAGGCGCATATTCCGGGAACTCAAAGCCAAGCCATGTTGATCCCTGATGATGGGACAGATTGCTAACTGGATTGGAAGATCTTTAATTTCGATCATGCGTTTGATGACCATCACCTGCTGAAAGTCTTTTTGACCAAAACAGGCGATATCAGGTTGAACTAACTGAAACAGTTTATACACCACCTGTGTTACACCCTGAAAATGCCCGGGCCGTTTTTCACCTTCCCAAATTTGATCCAATTCGCCAAGGTCAATATGCCAATGCTCCTCTTTGTCCGGATACATTTCTTCTACACTTGGCATAAATAAAATGTCACAATCCACGGATTCCAATAGCTTGATATCAGCTTCAATTGGACGTGGGTATTTTTCAAGATCTTTGGGGTCGTTGAACTGCGTAGGGTTGACAAAAATGCTGCAAACACGGATATCGCTGATCGGTTTGGCATAATCCAATAAGGATAAATGTCCTTCGTGCAGTGCACCCATCGTCGGAATCAAGGCGATCTTTTTACCTGCGGAACGTGCTTTTTGGAGATGCGCTTGGAGAGCGGCTTTCGTTTTGAAAATTTCCACTTTACTGAATAATTTTTTGTTGGCAAAGTTGCATATTATTTTGGGAATATAAAACGATGATTGATAGTAAATTGCATGGTAAGTATTTTTTTTGTACCTTTGTAGACCGATTTTACTGTTCGAAAATAATAA
>JAQZAZ010000122.1 GCA_029239355.1 Sphingobacterium sp. | reverse complement strand
TGCGAAAAAATTGATTCGTTGTTTCATTTTATTATTGTTTTAAGTGTAACTGTTTTACACTACAATAATGATTGAAGTTAAAGAAATTGGACATAAGGCTTTAAATATTTTTTAATTTCTTTATAAAATTCTGTTTATCAGTTTTTTATGTTTTATTTTTTCTTGTAAAATTCTAATAATTTCTGAGATCTTCAAGATCTATCCTGAAGGCGACTATAACCTTTGCAGCTTGAAATAGGCGATGGAGCGGCTATTACATCTCTTTGTTGGTGGTCAGTGGGAAATCTTGCTGTCGATCGGAACAATACTGTCATGTTTAATTGTAAAATCCTTGAGGTGATTGATCAACAATCAACAACAATTGCTATTTTTAATCAAATTAATCCAATGAAACTGATAATATATACGTTCACTATCCTGAGTTTTGGAATCCTGGCGTCCTGCGGGTCGGGGTCCAATACAAAAAAAGCCCTTGCGGATACAACTTCGAATGCCAATTTTAAAGCTTATGAAGATCGATTCATCGAGCAGCTCTGGAAAGAAAATCCAGAATGGGCCACACAGGTAGGCTTTCACCGTTACGATTCGTTGTTGACGATTCCTGATGCCAAAAGCAGGGCTTTACGTTTGGAATTTTCTAAGCAACATTTAGATCAACTGAAAAGTTTTGATCTGAACGAGCTGAATCTCTCGCAACAGACGGATTACCACCTGATTCAGAACTACCTGGAATCTATTGTATGGTCGATCGAAAAGGAAAAGGCTTACGAATGGAATCCTTCATCCTACAATGTAAGTGGAACTATCGCCTTTATGTTGGCCGAGAATTATGCTCCATTGCATGATCGTCTTCACGCTATTGAACAACGGATGGCACAGATTCCAGCTTATTATGAGGCTGCGAAAGGACAGATTAAGAATCCAGCGTTGGTATTAACAGATCTAGCTATACAGCAGAATTTGGGCGGATTATCTGTGTTTGAAACGGATCTGCGTGATTCCTTGAAAAAATCTAGTCTTCCAGCGACTGAAAAAGCTGCTATTCAAGCGAAAGCCGATCAGGCTGTAAAGGCGATCAATGGATTTGTAACATTTTTAAAAACGAATCCGAATCCATCGCCACGAAGCTTTAGATTGGGGCAGGAGCTATACGATCAAAAGTTCAAGTTTGATATCCAGTCGGGGTCTACTGCTGCACAGATCTATGATGCGGCAATGGCACGCAAGAGCTATTTACATGGCGAAATGTATAAAATCAGTAAGCAACTGTGGCCAAAGTATTTTGGAAAGGCCATACAACCTACAGATAGCTTGGTGCTGATCCGCAAGATGATTGATACCTTGTCTGTCAATCACGTCAAAGCAGATGAATTTCAATCGGCCATTGAAGCGCAGATACCAAAATTGGTGGAATTCGTGAAAAAGAAAGATCTCCTGTACATCGATGATAGTAAACCTTTGGTTGTACGGAAAGAACCTGCCTACATGGCCGGTGTGGCTGGCGCTTCTATTAGTGCTCCCGGTCCTTATGATAAAGGCGGCAATACATACTACAATGTTGGTAGTCTTGCAGGATGGACCAAAGAAGCTGCAGAAAGTTATTTGCGGGAATACAATCACTATATTTTGCAGATTTTGAATATTCACGAGGCGATTCCTGGGCATTATACGCAACTGGTGTATGCCAATCAGTCGCCGAGCTTAATTAAGAGTGTTTTAGGCAACGGCGCGATGATCGAGGGCTGGGCGGTATATACCGAACAGATGATGTTGGAAAATGGTTATGGCGACAATGCGCTTGAAATGTGGCTAATGTGGTATAAATGGCATCTACGTACTGTATGTAATGCGATATTGGATTATAGTGTACATGTGAAGAATATGAGTGAGCAGGATGCCATGCACCTGCTCGTTGACGAAGCATTTCAACAACAGGCAGAAGCCGCTGGAAAGTGGAAAAGAGTATCCGTTAGCAGTGTGCAGCTCACGTCCTATTTTACGGGATATAAAGAAATCTATGATTTGAGAGAAGCTGTGAAAAAGGAGGAAGGTGCTCAATTTAAGCTGAAAGCCTTCAATGAGAAATTTCTGAGCTTTGGTAATTCGCCCGTAAAATATATCCGGGAAATGATGCTGAAAAAATAAGTATAAGAAACTGTATTGGAAAGCCACCTGATATCGGGTGGCTTTCTGATTTTATTGTTATGCTATTCTGCTACTTTTTGTTAATGAGTCTTTCTCTCCTAGGCGACTTTAGCAAATTTATTCCGATACTCTATGGGGGTAAGGCCTGTTATTTTTTTGAAGATATCCCGAAAGGCTTTGGTGTCTGTGTAGCCGACATCATACATCACCTGGGAGACGTTTTTCCTGGACGCCTCAAAGAATTTCTTTGCGGCCTCTATGCGTACACGCTGGATATACTCTACGGGTGTATTATTTGTTGCTTCTTTAAATCTTCGTTCGAAAGTTCGGCGGCCAATATTAACAAAATTGGCTAAATCTTCGACCGTAATTCTTTCCTCATATTTCAGTTCGATGTAATCCTGTGCTTTCTGGATATCCACATCATCGTGATGTCGCTGTCCACGGAATATGGCAAATTGAGACTGACTGTCCCGACTGATATCCAGCGCAAAATATTTAGCGATCATAATAGCCGTTTCACGGTCAGAAAACTTTTCGACTAGATACAGAATCAAATTCCACAGGCTGCTGGCGCCACCACTGCTGTAAATATTATCGTTTTCGGTAATAACGGCGCCATCTTCGATTTCTATTTCAGGGTATTTTTCTTTGAATTCAGTAATATAGGCCCAATGGGTCGAGCATTTTTTGCCATTTAACAGCCCTGTTTCAGCCAGAAGAAACGCTCCTACACATAAGCTAGCCAAACGGGTACCTTTTAAGTGAAGTTTTCTAAAATAGGGTATCGCTTCGGCATTGTCCCTTATACCAGCGTCTATATCACCAAAAGTAGGAGGTATGATCAGTAAATCGGTACGTTCAACATCTTGCAGCAAACGATTTGTTTTTATGGTATACTCACCGCTGTTGGCCGGTACATATTCACTAAGACCTACATACTCAACATTGAATATCGGTTTTTTTCCAAAAGCTAATAGAAATTCATTGGCCGTATGAAAGGTTCTAAATGCTGGCGTAATGCCTTCAATAGTACCGTATTGGGGAACAAAAACAGAGATTTGCATATCTTTTTGGTTTATGTGCTAAAGGTACAAATTGTTTTTGTCGTAATCTACCCCTAAAGTTGTCGTTTTTACAATGTACCTCCCCTTAAAATCCTTCGCATCTTTGCTATATCATAATCAATAAATAAAAAGAAATCATGGAAAGACAATCAAAAATTAAGGTAGAAGCAGCGGTAAATGCACCAGTAGAAAAGGTATGGCAACAATGGAATGCGCCAGCAGATATCATGCAATGGAATGCCGCGGATCCAAGCTGGCATTGCCCCAGTAGTCAAAACGACTTGCGTGTGAATGGCACTTTTAAAAATCGGATGGAAGCAAAGGATGGAAGTTTTGGGTTTGATTTTGAAGGAACTTACGATAAGGTAGAGTTGCACCGGAAAATCGCCTATACCATGTCTGATGGCCGGACAGTAAGCACGCTTTTTTCTGAAGTAGATGGCAAGACAACCGTGAGCACCTCGTTCGACGCAGAGCAAATGAATGCTCCTGAATTACAACAACAAGGCTGGCAAGCAATCCTTGATAATTTTGTAAAACATGTTGAATCAACAAATTAATTACCATAAAATACCAACGTCATGAAAAAGAACCGAATTATCTTCTGGATAGCGACCGTACTTATTATTATCTGGGAAGGCGTTATGCCATTGAGCACACTACTATTTGCACCGCAATATGTGAATGCGGGAACCAAACCCTTGGGTTACCCGGATTATTTTGCCTATGCACTTATTATCTGTAAAGTTCTTGGCGTCATTGCCATTGCCATTCCACAGTTTCCGGCTAAATTAAAAGAATGGGCTTATGCAGGATTGACATTTAGTTTACTATTTGCCTTTATCAGTCACGCTTGCGTGGATAAAAATATAACCTATATGTTATTGCCACTTATTGTATTGGGTATACTGATGTTATCTTATATCTATCGGTCAAAGATAGCTGGTACAAGTCGTGCCTCGCAGCAGGATGCATATACAGGCGCATCGGCGATATCCTAATATCTTGATATCCTAATATTTCCATCCGAAAGGATAGGTTTATTGAAAATTTTTTAGAAAGAACAAAAAGGTAATATTATCTATTTACATTATAAACAATCAACAACGATGAAAACAAATTCAGTTTCTCTACATCGAGTTATTCAGGCGAGTCCTGAAAAAATCTTCCGTGCATTCTCGGATCCGGTAGCACACGCTACTTGGTTACCCCCTTATGGTTTTGTCTGTACTGTACAGCAGATGGATTTTAAAGTAGGCGGTCAATTTAAGATGACGTTTATCAATTTTGGCACAGGTAATGGTCATTCCTTTGGTGGTGAATATTTAGAAATTACGCCCAATGAATTTATCAAATATGTTGACCGCTTTGATGATCCCAACTTGCCCGGAGAAATGACGACAACAGTTTCGCTGCGTGCAGTCAGCTGCGGTACTGAACTTAAAATAGAACAAACAGGTATTCCTGAAATTATTCCCGCTGAAATGTGTTACCTGGGATGGCAGGAATCTTTGGAAAAAATGAAAAAACTTGTGGAGCCTGTTATACCAGACGCATAGTTTAATTCAATTTGTTTAGGATATGGAACGGTTAAGAAGCGGGGTTTTTATCACATTTTCGGGAAATTGTAGAAAGGCGCTTACCTTTTATCAGTCATGTTTTGGCGGGAGCCTAGATTTTGACAGGCTGGATAAAAAGATAACTGGGTATGCAGAGCTGCCCATTGTAAGTGCCTCTCTTACTTCCCCAAATGTGGTCATCTACGGATCGGATCTGGTGCATGATGATGGACGAAAAATCGGTAATTATCTTTCGGTGTTTTTGCCTTGTGCAAATGTGGTTGATCGTGGTCAGCTTATCACCAAGCTTGCGGCAGAGCGACAAGCGGTATTGGGAAATAACGAGACGGACCAGCTGGTAGAAGTAACAGATATTTTCGACGTGAGGTGGATATTGGGGATTCAATAGTGTTTTTTAAATCTTATTTTTTGTTAAGTTAAGGCAAAATCAGTAGTATTATAAAAAAGCTTTATTGTTATGGTATATGTAGAAAATGAGTTTGCTCCTTTACAAAAAGTGATCTTGGCGGTTTCAGAGTTTGGATTTCCAAAAGCAGTTCGAGCGGAAGATCTCCGTTTTCTCCCCGATACCGATACTGAAAGTGATGTTGCAAATGCAGGAAAAGATTTCGCAGAAGTGTATCCTGAGCAACAAAAAGCATGGGATCTTGAACGTGCAAATTTTGCTACTTTACTGGAAAAATATGGGGTGGAAGTGTTGCGTCCTCGTCAGTTGACAAGCTTGGAGAAAGAACTGGGAGCTGAAGATGGTTATGCCAACTTCTTTGTGCGTGATCCATTTTTTACTGTCGGTAATGCTGTCATCGAAGGTTCCTTGCGTTTTCTCCAACGAAGAAATGAAATCTTGCCGATTCGGGATATTTTTGAACAACAGGTTTATCCAGATGATTGCCTGTATGTTGCCGCTCCCAAACCTGCGATCCATGATCATGGTGATCTTTCGCGCTGGCACGGGCCTTTTATCGAGGGCGGGGATGTGTTGGTACTTGGCAAGCAAGTATTTGTTGGTAACTCTGGACTTGCATCCAATAGTTTAGGAATTCGTTGGTTGTCAAAATTACTCAAACCCTATGGTTATCAGGTCGAGGAAATAAGATTGCATCCGGATATTTTACATTTGGACTGTGCACTCGGACTTATTCGTGAAGGGCTAATGGTTGTTTGTGAGGATGCATTTCTTGACGACATACCGGAACGTTTAAAACAATGGGATAAGATTAACGTTACCCTAAGCGAGGCGGGGCAGTTGGCAACCAATGGTCTGCCGATCAACCCCAATGTATACATTACTGATCCTGTATTTAAACCTATTGGCAATAAGCTCTCGCTTTATGGGATACATGTCGAATATGTTGACTTCCAGATCAGCAGAAGTTTTGGTGGCTCATTCCGCTGTAGTACCCAACCCCTATTGCGACGATTTTAAGCTGATACTATTCTTTCGGACGGCTGGACTGAGACCGTAAGATGTATCTGATCTGTACCCATTACAACTTTGAGTGGGAGTGTAACTTTGTATGTGCTTTAGGCAGAGTGTTATTATAAATAGCTTAGTCATAATGATGGAATTAAAGATACAGAATAGCACACTTCACGATATTGATTCGATCTTTAAGTTTTATAAGATTGCAACTGATTTTCAAAAGACAAAATCAATGGTTTATTGGCCTGAATTTGATCGGAAGCTTATCGAACAGGAGCTGGAGGAGAATAGGCAATGGAAAATGATTGCGGGTCAGGATATCGCCTGTGTCTGGGCGACAACATTCGACGATCCTGATATTTGGGAAGAGAGAAATGACGATCCAGCAGTTTACATCCATCGCATCGCAACGAATCCCAATTTTAGAGGTAAGAATCTTGTTAACAATATTGTTAATTGGTCAATTGAATATGCTATTGCAAATAATAAGAAGTTTGTCCGATTGGATACTGTAGGTGAGAATAAAGGATTGATTGACCACTACACGAAATGTGGTTTTGATTTTTTGGGATTAAAGAAGCTCTGCAATACTGCCGATCTACCGGCACATTACCATAATGCTACAGTAAGTCTATTTGAGATAAGGGTTTGAAGGGATAATAAGGCAACCTGATTAACTTTTTTATGTTGTTGGGGCTTGCTCCACAATAACTGTTTTTATTTCGGGATTCATTGGAAAAAATGAGTCAATCTACCTAATTTCTGACGAACTTTTGTTATATTGTTGTAACAAATTGTCGTTTCGGTATACTAACGAATTATTAACAGTTAAACTTATTTATGAATTTATCAATAGAAAGCCTCAGTAAAACCTATCCTAATGGTGTAAAAGCCCTAGACGAAGTAAATTTGGAAATAAAGCCGGGTATGTTTGGTCTTCTCGGCCCAAATGGAGCTGGGAAGTCCTCCCTGATGCGCACCATAGCAACCCTTCAGAAGCCTGATCATGGCCGCATTACCTTTGGCGACATTGATGTGCTCGGGAAGCAGATGGAGTTGCGAAAAGTTTTAGGTTACCTACCACAGGAATTTGGTGTTTATCCGAATCTTTCTGCGACAGATTTGTTGCAATATTTTGCAAAACTCAAAGGGATTAAAACCAGAGCCGACCGACAGGCTATCATCAAGCGCGTACTTGAGGTAACCAATCTTTGGGATGTACGTAATAAAAGTGTCAGCGGCTATTCGGGTGGGATGAAACAACGCTTTGGTATTGCGCAGTTATTATTGAATGACCCAAAATTGATTATTGTTGATGAGCCCACAGCTGGACTGGACCCGGCCGAAAGACATCGTTTCTTAAACGTATTGCGAGAGATCGGTACCAATCATACTGTTATTTTCTCCACACATATTGTGGATGATGTACGTGAGCTATGCCATGAACTGGCCATTCTCAATGGGGGTAAAATATTGTTGCGTGGCACACCCAAGGAAACGATAGAACACTTGGAGGGCAAAATTTGGGTGCGTATTATTAGCCGGGATCAATTGGATGAATATACTCAGAAGTATAATGTCATTTCTACAAACTACAATCAGGACAATACGCTTAATATTCGAGTTTATAGTCATGAGCGGCCGGATGACTCCTTTGTAAATGCGCAAGGCCAATTGGAAGATGTCTATTTTGTCGCATTAAAAAACGACCAGCGCCATGTTTAGTCCAATTTTTAATTTTGAGTTTACGCGTTGGTTTAAGAGCGCTGCCGTTTATATCTACATGGCTTTATTCTTTGTGCTGGCATTGTTCATCATGCTTTCGTCCTTGGGGATATTTGATGGTGTCACGGCGACCACTTCATCCAACACCATTAGAAATTCGCCTTGGGCTATTAACGAGATGATCAATGGGATGTCTTCCATTATTTATTTCTTAATACCCTCTATAGTGGGCGCCTGTGTTTATCGGGATTTTCAGTATAATGTACACACTATTCTTTTTAGTTATCCCTTTACCAAAACCGATTATCTATTGGGTAAGTTTTTTGGATCAATAGCTGTCGTGCTCATCATCGTGCTGTCCTCCACTTTAGGTATAGTTGTCGCGCAGTTTATCCCTGGGATCAACCCAGATTTATTGGGACCAGTACATGTTTCAGCCTACTTTCAGACTTATCTCATTCAGGTTATTCCCAACCTGGTTATTCTTAGCGCGATTATTTTCGTCTTAGTAACTTTTACCCGCAATGTCTATGTAGGTGTTGTTGCGGTGCTGGTACTAATTATATTACAGATACTTGTTCAAAACCTGACTACAGATGCCGATAACCGTTATCTAGGCGCACTGATAGATCCTTTTGGTGATAGCGCGATTTCGTACTATACGCAATATTGGTCTCCCGAAGAAAAGAACACAAACAATCTACCCTTTCTTGGAGCGATTATCTATAACCGGCTGATATGGCTCGCTGTAGCGGCATTGTTTATTGGTGGGTTTTACCTGCTATTTTCTTTCTCACAGGATTCCATTTCGGTAAAAACGGGTAAGAGAGGAAAACGATTGACAAAAAATAACTTTGATAGTGTTTTTCGCCTCAACCTACCAAAAGTAAGTTACGATTTTTCAATCATCCATTACTTAAAGGCGGCTTGGACACTGGCTCGCCATGACTATCGTTATATTGTTAAGAATCCAGTGTTTTTGATTCTGACTTTGGTAGGTGTACTATTTATCCTCTTGATGGCGAGTACAATCGGTGCAATTTTCGGCACCTCAACTTATCCCGTTACCTGGAAAATGCTGATGATACCAGGGACAACTTTTAAATTCTTTTTGTTGATCTTGACTTTTCTCTTTACCGGTTTATTGGTTCATCGTGGTAGCATCACACGTATGGGAGGATTATTAGACGCGACACCAGTCCCGAATTGGGCGCTCATGGGGTCCAAAATCATCGCGATCATTATGATGCAGCTTACCCTACTTGCTGTCGTCATGCTCACCTGCATGGCATTTCAGGTCTATCATCAGTATTATAATTTCGAAATAGGGCAGTACCTCATGCACTTAATGGTGTATGGTATGTTAGCCAATATAGTTTGGCTTTTTGTGGCCATGTTTGTGCATACACTCTTTAAGAATTATCTGGCTGGTTTTTTTATTCTATTAACTTTATTTATCGGATTGCCATTTTTGTCTTTGGTAGGCGTGGAGCAGGCTATTTATCAGTTTAACCAGGGACCCGGTCTTGATTATTCAGACATGGATGGTTTTGGCTATATTTTACCTTTTTTGACCTATAGAACATATTGGTTGCTGTTCGCTGTGTTCTTTCTTACGATAGCCCTTTTGTTATGGCGTAGAGGTGGATTCTCAGGAGCGAAGGAACGTTGGGCTATATTAAAAACAAACCTGAGCCCCAGCAGTATAACGGTACTTATCGTGAGTTTTATTGGTTTTGTGGGAATTGGGGCTGGTATCTATTATGAGAACCACATCAAAAACCCATATTATACAAGCCTGGATCATGAAAAACAATCCGTGGAATGGGAAAAGAAATATAAAAAATATCAATTTCGGCCCCAGCCCAGGGTTGTCGATATCAAGTTCAATATGGATATCTACCCCTCTACACGTAGTTTTAAAGCACAGGCTTCTTATGTATTAAAGAATAAAACAGCAGTCGCAATAGATTCCATTTTTGTTAATTATAACGATTATGACTATACCTTTTCGTTCAATGTCCCCCATAAGCTGATTGCTGCCGATGATATTTACAATTTCAATATCTACAAACTAGACAAGCCAATGGCTCCGGGAGATTCCATCGTATTAAATTTTAGTACGGTCAGTCCAGCCAACACTTGGGTGAATGAGAAATCTCCGGTTAAAGGCAATGGAACATTTATCAACAATATGCAGTTTCCAAATATTGGTTATATAGACCGGGGCGAACTGGTGGATAATGATATTCGCAAGAAATATGGATTGCCCTATCGGGACCGTATGGCCTCACCTACGGATTCCAATGCAAGGAAAAATAATTACATTTCAAATGATGCGGACTGGATTCGGTTTGAGGCAACTGTGAGTACAGATGCCGATCAATTGGCCATCGCTCCGGGATATTTGACCAAGCAATGGGAGAAAGGTGGAAGGAAATATTACCAATATAAAATGGACTCGGCAATCCTGAATTTCTTTGCGTTTAATTCTGCTCGATATGAAATTAAAAAGGATAAATGGAATGGCGTCAATTTAGAGATATATTACCACAAAGGGCATACTTACAACCTTGATCGGATGATGGCTTCGAGCAAGGCCTCTTTAGCCTATTATACCAAAGAATATAGTCCGTATCAGCACAGGCAGCTTCGTATTGTGGAATTCCCTCGGACAGCAGGCACTTTTGCGCAGTCTTTTGCCAATACGATTCCTTTTTCCGAGGCAATAGGCTTTATAGCAGATGTGGATGAGAAGAAAGATGATGCGGTGGATTATCCATATGCTGTCACAGCACACGAAATAGCACACCAGTGGTGGGCACATCAAGTTGTTGGTGCCAATGCTCAAGGAGCCACATTGATGTCTGAAAGTATGTCTGAGTATTCCTCGTTAAAAGTACTGGAAAAAAGATATGGAAAAGGACAGATGCGCAAGTTTCTGAAAGAAGCACTGGATGGCTATCTGACAGGAAGAAGTGCGGAGAAATTAGGCGAACGACCATTAATGTACAATGAAAATCAAATGTATATCCATTATCAAAAAGGTTCGTTGGTGTTATATGCCCTGAGTGATTATCTAGGTGAAACTGTTTTCAACCAGACAGCAAAAGCGTATTTGAAAAATACGGCCTTCCAAAACCCGCCTTATACAACATCATTGGAGTTTGTGGATTCTTTTCGAAGAGCTACACCTGATTCGTTGCGTTATCTGATCAAAGATATGTTTGAAACGATTACTTTGTATAACAATAGGGTGGAGAGCGTAAGTTCTAAAAAGCTAAAAAATGGAAAATACCAAGTTGATATTCAATTTGAAGTGGCCAAATATCGCGTGGATGCCAATGGGAAAAAGAGCTATAATGATCATGGGAACAAACCACTGGTGTTTAAGAAATCTGATCGGGTGACATTGAAATCTTTGCCTCTTAGGGATTATATTGAGGTTGGCGTTTTTTCAAAATCAACGGATAAGAAAAACGGAAAGCCACAGGAGCTTTATCTGAGAAAGCATCGTATTGATCAGATTAATAATAAGTTGACATTGATTGTTGATCAGCAGCCCATTCAGGTCGGTATCGATCCGTATAACAAACTGATTGACATCGACTCGGATGATAATAGAAAAGATATTTAATGCTGTTTCTTGAGTGAACGCATAGCTGAAGTGCATATCATCCTTCTTAGGCTGTATAGGTAACATATTTTCATTTGTTGGCTATTCAGCCTCCTCTGCTGTTCTTATCCGTATTATTATTTTGTGCATCGTCTTGATGAATCGCAAAATAGCCATACCAGGGCGGCTACATCAATAGGTGGGTGTTTTGTACAACAGTAATAGCTATATTCTTAACTGAAAAAAAAGTCGCTTTCCTATGCAGGAAAGCGACTTTTTCGCTTTGTGCTCCCACCTGGGCTCGAACCAGGGACCAAAAGATTATGAGTCTTCTACTCTAACCGACTGAGCTATAGGAGCAGGTCATTTGTTTCGTCAATTTCGGCATTAGTTATGCCCTTTTGACGATGCAATTATCGATATTTGTATCGGTATTTCAAAATAATTCGATGGAAAAAATTAAAAATATTGTTCTTGATTATGGGAATGTAATCTTCATGATCGACTTTGTAAAGTTGAAAGTTGCTTTTACTCAGTTAGGTATAGAAAATGTAGACGAAGTTTTTGGGCATCATGGACAAAGTGCACTGTTTGACGATTTTGACAAGGGAAAAATTGATGTAGCACAATTTAGGGATGGGATTCGGGAAATTACAAAGAATCCAGGATTGACCGATACGCAAATTGATGCTGCCTGGAACAGTTTGTTGATTGGGGTCCCGGAAGGACATCATGAGTTATTATTGCAATTGAAAGATAAGTACCGTACATTTTTGTTGAGCAATAACAATGCTATTCATTACGCTTATTGTATGAATGCTATTCATGAAAAATATGCTGTTGCTGATAATGAAGGATTTTTTGAAAAAACCTATTATTCGCATTTAGTTGGTATGCGCAAGCCGGACACCGAAATTTTCGAACTCGTTATGAACGAGCAGCGGTTGAATCCAGCAGAGACATTGTTTATTGACGATAGCCCACAACATTTGGCTACGGCAAAGCAATTGGGTTGGAATATAGCATTGTGTACCAAGGAGAAACCACTGAAAGTCATATTGAAAGAATTTGGATTAGTATAAAATTTATTTTTCTTTTCTTATTCAATGGAATATCGTACCTTTGTCCCACTTTAAATTTTAAAAGCGACGAAAGGAGGTATATACAACGCATGATTATCGTAAATGTAAAAGAAGGAGAATCTTTAGATAGAGC
>JAQZAZ010000121.1 GCA_029239355.1 Sphingobacterium sp. | reverse complement strand
TGATGGCTTATCTTAAAACCTCCTAATGGCTTTCCATCGACAATAATTTTTTTGATGAATTCTCCATTGCCTTCTTTTTGGCGTCTAATGGTCACGCGATCAGACTTAGGATAATACTTTTTATCAAGTTGAATAGTTACTTTATCAAATACCGGAGTAACGATCGTATAATCTGGTCTGCCGGGACAAAAAGGGTAAATCCCCATCATATTCATTAATGCCCAGGTCGACATTGTCCCTGTATCATCATTTCCTGGGATCCCACCGGGACTATTCGTAAAATGTTTATCCAGAATTTGCTTAACCAATTTTTGTGTACGCCATTCTTCACCTTTTATTTCGGAAAAAACATGTGGATAAAGCATGTCAGGTTCGTTGGTAACATCAAAATACCCTTTATCAAAGGTGGCCTGTAATCTGTCCACAAATTTCCTTTTACCGCCCATCAGTTGAACTAAACCAGGGATATCAAATGGTATCGCAAAACTATAATTCCAAGCATTCCCTTCATGGAATCCATGGTTAGGCTCAAAATTAGCCCCCATCAATGGATTGAAAGGTGTCAAAAACGAGCCATTGGGAAGAATAGGTCGAAAGGTTCCATACTCTGGAGAATAGTAATGTTTGTAGCCCTGTGCTCTCTTACCAAAAGTCTGTGCATCTTTAGTTTTCCCCAATGAGTTGGCCAACTGTGCTAAATTCCAATCAGCAACATAGTATTCAATCGCATGGGAAACTGAATTATCAAAAGAATCGCGAAGAGGAACATAACCATACTTGACATAATCGGCATTGTCCGGACGGATTCGATTCGTCGAATCCGTTGTCGTCGCCGACTTCAAAAAAGCCTCATAAGCTGTATTGATATCATAGTCCCGAATGCCTTTCATCCAGGCATCAACGATCACAGGTACTGCTGGATCACCGTCCATGGTATAGCTTTCACGGCTATAAAGTTCCCACTTAGGCATCCATCCATTTTCTTTATAAATATCAATCATTGATCGAATCATTCCAACCTGTTTGTCTGGATAGACCAACGACATGAGCGGCTGTACATTTCTGTACGTATCCCATAAAGAGAATACGGTATAACGATTATGATCCGCAACAAGGGTCATTCTATTTTCCATAGCCGGATATTCGCCGTTAACATCCTGTAAAATATTTGGATGAATCATGGCATGATACATAGCCGTATAAAATACTGTTTTTTGATCTTCGGTACCTCCTTCAACCTGAATTCTTGATAATTCATTATTCCACAAAGATGAAGCTTGCGTTCTGATCCGCTCAAATCCAAAACTAGGTTGCTCGGCCTCCAGATTTTTTCGTGCATTTTCAACGCTTACGAAAGATACCGCCAACTGGACTTCTAAGCTCTCATTTTCCTGAACATCAAAACTCAAGAATGCCCCAAGATCGTCTCCAGACAATTGGCTCGAATAATCGGTAAAAATCTTGTATTTGCCAGCATCTTTATTCCAATCATTTTCCCATTTTTCACCGGCACGCTGAAATTTCCAGTAACCTTTCTTTGCGGGCTTTTTATTCACTCGCATCACGAAGAAAATCGGATATACGGCCTGATTGTTGGTATAACAGAACGAACCCAATAATTTCGAACCTTCAAGTTCCGTATCACTGACATAGCGAACTGTTGCACCCGTTTCATTCGTCAGTCCCTCGCCTAAATTGAGCAAAATATTAGCCTGCCCTTTAGGGAAAGTAAATTTAGATACACCCACACGAGCAGTTGCGGATGTCTCGGTTTTGATGCCGTATTTTTTTAACACATTACTATAATAACCCGGATGAGCCTCTTCCTGTGTATAAGTACTTCCATATTGATGGTAGTCGACTTCTAGTTTTCCAGCCGTTGGCATCAGTAACAAACTTCCCATATCAGGACAACCTACACCACTTAGATTGACATGTGAAAAACCGGTAAAATAGCTATTGCTATGTTCGTAAGGTGTAGACCACCAACGTGCATCCTTATCGAAGGCATTAAGTGATGATCCCATCACATTAAAGGGAGACACATTCATTAAACCATGGGGTACTTGAGCACCGGGATTGGTTGTACCATAGTTACTGGTACCAATAAAGGGATTGACATAGTCGGTCGGTAGTTTTTGCGCAGACGCTTGCTCCCAAACAAATAATCCCAAAAGAAAATAACGGATAAACTTGATCATATCATCTTGATAAAGACAATCTACTTTTTTCTGATACAATGAACAGTAGATTGCACATTTTTAAGTGTAGTCACAATACTACAGATAATACCAAAGATTTACAAATATCGATAGCAGTTATATCTATCATTTTACAATGTTAATAGGATTTAGCAAGACTAAAAACAGACGAGAATTCATCAAGCCCCAGATATCTCAAGGTATGGTAATCATATCAAAATACAGCCGCTAATACTTGTTAGATCCAAGGAGAAAGATCATTCAACAAAAAATCCTGAAGCGGGGAACTTCAGGATTTTTACTAACTAACCAATTATTAACCTAAATTATGAAAACTACATTGATAACGCCATTCCCCGAGCTTTGTTATCCTGTTCTTCTATGTTTAACCAAACTTTAACATACTGTGCCGTTCGTTGCGGAAAGCTACAATCTGAAGATATAATCTCACCTTAAAGTCCATCTAAGTGGTACATGATTAATGTGACAAGCCCCATTGCATATTCGGCTTATCCCCCATTTCCAAGACTAATTCACCTCCTTTTAGCAATTCCGCAGCATCAAAATAGAATGTCTGCAGCGGTTTGCCGTTTAAAGTTGCGCGCTGCACATACATATTCTTTTTGCTTGCATTTTTAGCTTTAATAGTGAATTGATCTCCTCGCCCATATTGCCGTCCCAACTTAATTTTAATTTCTTCAAAAGATGGACTACCAATTTCGTAAATTGGCTTTGTTCGCGTCCCTCCGTCTAGCTGAAATAATCCTATTGCATTCATGATATACCAAGCGCTCATCTGCCCTTGATCCTCATCTCCCAGGTATGCGTTAGAAATACCCTGTCCGTAATAGCGTTCACCGATAGACCGGCTCCATTTTTGTGTAAGCCATGGTTTGTTCAACCAGTTAAAAATATAAGCAAAATGCATAGACTGTTGATTTCCCTGCACAACCGGATAATCCCAGTATTGATCATTTGGTCCATTATACCGCCATTTTTCACTTTCTCCGAACCCCCATTCCAAACGCTTTAGAAACACATCCTCACCAATCATTTTAGCCAATGCTGGGATATCCTGAGGTACAAAGAATGTCAACTGCCATGCATTTCCTTCAACATAATGATGATTGGCTCCAGATTTAAATGGATCAAAGTCCTGGTACCATTCCCCCTTAGCATCTTTCATCCGCACATAGCCACTTTTAACATCTATCGCATTCTTCCACCAGCTACCTCTATCATTAAAATAATTGTATTCCTTTTCCTTTCCCAAGGATTTTGCAAATTGTCCTACAGTCCAATCGTCAAAACTATACTCCAGGGAATTTGAGAAACGACCAAGGTCATAAGGCACATACTTATACTTCAGATAAACATCCAGATCCCGGTTACCGGCAAAGCCACCTTCAAATTTCAGCGGACTTGTTGTCTGCATTTTCTTAATCGCTTCAAATGCCTTTGTGACATCGTAATCACGTATTCCCATCTGATAGGCCCCTACGATCAAAGGAATCTCGTGTTCAGCAACCATCACTGGAATATATTCCATCCCAGCAGGCCCTTTTGCCAACCAACCGTCGGCATCATACATAGCCAATTGCGACCGCACCCATTTATTCGACCATTCCGGTGTAACCAGATTCCAGAATTGGTTTAAATTCCAGAACGTATTCCAAAATGCGTCACAGCCCAGGGCAAGATCCCGTGGATGTTTCATCATTCTGATCGTCTCATCAGAAGACCGCCATTGCCCATTAACGTCGCTAAATGTATTACGGCTAGCCAGGGTACGATACATATTTGTATAAAACTTCTCTTTTTCCAAATAGTCATCACTCTTTATCTCCAGGCGCCCCAATAATTCATTCCACACCCGATGTTGGTTGGCGACCACACGTTCAAAAGACCATCCAAATGGATCTGAAAGTTCTGTTTTCAAATTTTCTGCAGCATTGGCTATACTGACATAGGAAATCCCAGTCCGCAGCTGCACCTCCTTGTTTTTACGGACATCAAATTCTACATACATACCAGCGGATTGAGCGCTATCGGCAACCAGATCAGACTGATCTGTTATCCGACCATTATGCCAAGTTCCGAAATTGACAATCGGTTTGTCAAACTCCATGACGAAATAGACAACATAATCTTGTTTCGCATCGGTAGACCAGACATTTTCGGACAATTGGTTACTGTAGCCAATAACCTTATGATCAGAGACCTTTTTAAGTGAGAAATCTTTGATCTTATAATCATATTCTCCGTTCACTTTAAGATCAATCATAATACGTCCAGTATCTGATTTATGATAGGTATATTTCTGGAAACTGGACCGTGTTCCTGCGGTTAGCTTTGCATCAATATCCTGGTCAAGAAGATGAACGGAATAGCACCCCAATGGAGCCTGTTCACTTGCCTTATCTATTGCCGAACGGTAACCTGAATGCGTACTATATTGGTCTCCGACACTGGTCTTCAATTGGCCTGCTGTTGGAAATGTGCCCAGTCCAGCCATTGTCCATTCGTGTATATGGCTAAATGTACCAATAGATTCTATTGAAGGTTCATAACCAGCCTGCCAGCCAATATTCTGATTATCGGGACTAATCTTTACCATTCCAAATGGCATCCACGGTCCCGGTGCCAGCATCCATCTAGAATGCGCAGCCCCTATCATGGTGTTGACATAATCCGAGACCCCACCCAATCTTTTGGGAGATCGTTTTATAGAAGATGTTCTAATTAATTTATCGTTGATATATATTTCATATTTACTTCGTACCTCTCTCGATGCATAAGGCATTGGAATCTCAAGTCGAGATAAGCCCTTCTCATGAGTTTTATCATAGATTTTTCTTCCATCCAGCAATACTTTTATACGCTCATCATCTTTCAATTTCAATAGATCAACGAGCATATACTGTATGCGCTCGTTTCCATTTTTCAGTTCAAAATCCGACTGTCGTACCCCTTTAATTATTGAAGTGTAATCTTTCAACAATTTCACCTGTTGGGGACCCAATAGTTTAAAGGAGTCAAACTCAACCCACCCTCGCTTTATTACAGTAAGCGTAACCTGGTTAAATCCCTCCGCAATAAGATGTTCGGGTAATGCTATCCGTATCGTAGAAGCCCCAGACTTTGAACCTGTACCTACAGGATCAACGGGTCCGTCCCCATTCTTCAGTTCATAATTATAAGATTTACCATTGATCGCGATTTGTAAGGTCGGTTTATTTTGAGGATCACTATTTGCTAATTTTACTTCCAGAGCCCATTTCCCATTTTCAACTTGACCACCTAATACACTGTATAAATTCAAAAAATGGGTTCTTAGGCCAGAAGTTCCGCCAGTCCCTCCCCATCCATTGGCAGGTCCGGGTAACACATAAGGCAGATCTCTTGACAACGAAGATTGCCCGACTACAAAGTAATTGTCTTCGTAACCAAAATCATGTTCCAGAAATTTCTTGTAATCATGTGGAGCCAGGGCGAATTCTCTGCTGGAGCCATCGGAACTGCCCAGTTGCCAAATGGTATTTTCTTGCCCCGAAACAAGCTGTCCTGTCATTAACAGTAAGCTGGTGAAAACGGAAATGGGGAAATGCATTTTCATAATTGATGGATTTTATAATAAAAAGTATGCTATAAATGCCTATCCAAGTATTCAGTTCTTTTGCATGTTTAAATTTATCATCCCACCTCCAAATTAAAATGCATAAAGAAAAACCATATCAAAATTATTCAAACTATCAATAATTACAATATTGTATATACATTATAAAAACAACAAAGCAGCTTAAAAATAGATTTAAAAGCACAAAAAAAATTAGATTAAGCATACAATATTACTATAAAAAACAATAAATACCAAGCAATATAATACAAATGTACATACATATAATTATACACAAGAATTCTATTTAAAGTATTTGTAATACTTCATAGCACAATCGAATTAAGGATCACTTAGCGCAGTCAGGTTGAATCAAAAATTGAAATAATTAGAGAGATATTAGGAATATGTTTTCTTGGAAGCTGTCATTGCATTAAAATCTTTACTAAAATCATACATAAAGCAAGACATACCATTGGGTATTTAGAATCCAATAGACTATATTTATATAATTTTAAATTGCTTTGACAATATTAAAGATAGAAACTAAAATACTACATTGTATCAAGGGGAATGATATTCTACCCATTTGTGTAGGATATTATCCCATTATGTCATAAGGGTTTAATGAAAAATTAGATGCTCTTTTAACCAAAGTCCTAAATAGACATAGAAAGGTCAGAAAAGCCTATTTTTCGTTAATTACTTTAGACTGAACTGTTATTTTTGTAAGTTGTGAGGAGAAATAATATTAGTTTAATTGGAAATTTCGAAGCGACAATAGATCATTTTTGCCATTAATACTATGAAGATTGAGATTGAAGATTTTTTTAAGCCTGTACACGTTAAAGATACCTTTAGCAAAGATGATTATGAGATTATAGATGCCTTTATTAATTTCGCGAAATCTTTAAGCAGATTAACCTATCAAAGTATATATTTAATCGACTACTCTAAAAAGAGCTTTTTGTTTGTATCTGACAACCCCATTTTCCTATGTGGAAACTCCCCTGCCGAAGTTTTAAAGAAAGGTTATCAACATTATTTTGATAATGTACCAGAACAGGACATACATCTATTAAAAAAAATAAACGATGTCGGATTCGATTTTTTTGAAAATCTTTCGAAAGAAGAGAAATTAAAACATTCCATATCCTACGATTTCCATTTGAAACAATCGAATGGGAAGCCCTTATTGATAAATCACAAACTTAAGCCAATACTTTTAGATAAATCTTCAAATCCCTGGATAGCGCTTTGTGTTGTTTCTATTTCTTCACACGCTAATGCAGGAAATATTAAATTTAAATCCGATGAGAACGGAAAACAGTTTGAGTACAATTTGGAAAAAGATCGTTGGGTCGAAGTACCGCATGTTAAACTTAAGCCCCGTGAAAAAGATATTCTTCTATTTTCTGCGCAAGGGTTAACTATGGATCAGATAGCAGATAAGCTTTACGTTTCTATTGACACGATAAAATTTCACAAAAAACAGATATTTTCCAAACTAAAAGTAAAAAGTATCACTGAGGCCACAGCTTTAGCAATTGAGCAGTCTTTATTTTAATAAGACTCTATATCCTCATCTTTAGTATTCTTATGTATAAGTATTTTTTCCCCTGTGTCAAGGATTTTATGAGCGTCTATCGTATTACTAAAACAATACTGTGCCAATTTGTTCTTTTCTATAAAAGACTCCAGCCATATTGTTTTTATATAAATAGGTAGTGTTTCCGAATATAAATAAATAATTGATATGCCTAGTTGGTAAGAAGGTATACCTAAATTAAATAATGTACGAACCAATTTCTTATCACATTCTGCAATAATTAATCCATTTTCAAAGTAAAATGGAGGGAAAAATGCATCAAAAAGCATCTTTTTAAGCACACTGATGCGCTGTCCCGTAATTTTTTGTGAAATAATGAAACGACCTATATGCCAAAAATGATCAATATCTGGAATCAATAAATCTTCTTTTTTTATTGCAAACAACTGTTGAATTGGCAATGTAGTTTCCCTATCCCAATAAGTAATACGAATGGAGGCTTGGATAGCATGTTTTTCTTTATCGCGTAAAACGTAATAAATTGATTTATCAAAAAAGAGCAAGTCTTCTCGAATCAGATTCTCATATTGGCGAAAGTATTCTTCATCAGGAGAACTATCCAGATTAAAGTATTCTCTTGTCGTACTTAGATAAAAATGAATAAACTCTGAAAGCCCTTTTTTCTCAAGTTTAGTAAAGTAATAATTTTCAGACGTCCAATTCATGTAGATATAAATCAAGAATTATAAAAATAAGGACTTTTATTTTAAATTTTTAAATCAACAACATGTAATGTGAAATAAGAAGAATTTATATATGTCTGCTGTTATTATTTTAGAGACAAATAGTAGGATTCAGGAAATACTTTTATTACTTTATCTGTAGCGATGTTAAACACAATATGGCAGACCATTCCAGATAATAGATATAACCCCAATGACAACTGTGGAGGTGGCGAATCCATTGCTATTTTACCATATTCTAAAAGAAAATCCTCAAGCCATTCTGTATCAATACTTTT
Organism: Sphingobacterium sp.; assembly: GCA_029239355.1. Classification (GTDB taxonomy): domain Bacteria; phylum Bacteroidota; class Bacteroidia; order Sphingobacteriales; family Sphingobacteriaceae; genus Sphingobacterium. Next base: position 4,449 of record JAQZAZ010000121.1, on the reverse strand, counting down.
TTCTTGTAGTCTATCAACAATATATTTCCCAACGTCCATCTCAAACGCTTGATGTTCAGCATTTAAAGATCGTAAATTACGACTATCGGGTGTAATGACAGTTAAAAACCCTGCCCAACCCAAATTGTAAGGATGAATAACAGGGATATTTTTCTGTGCCATGTATTCATCAAATAAAAAAGGGATATCGGAGGAAAAATCCAAGGCGTTAATAGCCACTTTACAATTTAAATCAAGACTGTACAAATTACCCTTACTTAGAAATTCAGGATAAGCTGTAATCTTTGCATCGGGATTAATGGCCATCAATCGTTCTTTTAAAGCGATAGCTTTATTTACGCCGATATCTCCCGCTACATAATTCTGGCGATTAAGATTGGTCAGTTCCACAAGATCACCATCGATAATGATCAAATTTTCAAATCCCATCCGCAACAAACACTCAGCAATATAGCTACCAATACCGCAGCCCCCAATCAGTATCGGAAAATCCTTTATCACTTGTTGCTCTTCTTCATTTACATGAATGATGTTACGTTTGTATCTCAAACTCATTTTTACGATAATTTTGTATCTTGTAAAGGTAAGGCTATAATTTTAAAATTATTATGTTGTCTTTACCGATTAATCTTAAAGACTATGGCCAAAAACAGTTCAAGAACTAGGCGCGACCATAAGCTCTCCGATTGTGATATTTAGTATCGTAATCGGATGGCATCATTTGACAAGCCCATTAAAATCTAATTAAAAAAATTCTATTTTAAACGACAAATCACTATAATGAAAAGTAAAATACAAATACTGTATATTGTCATTACGCTATTACTGGGTATGGATATGCTCGCTTACTACCTGGAAAAAATAAGTTTAACCGGCTATTATAGTGATGTCTTACTCTTCTGGATGTGGCTAGGACTGACTATAACTGTAATCGTCATCTTCTGGAAAAAGATCCTAGCAAAGATTATGTTGTCTGGATTAATATTGGGGTTAATTTGTAGCATCTTGCCAATGATGCTACCCTTTTACACATTGTTATTGTCCATGTCTTCTTTCGGTCTACGGATGACGAAAGATTTAAATGAAAATTATCGCGCACAAATAGTTGGGTATAGTGTTTTATCCCCACCTTGGTTAGAAATAATTGAGAAAAAAGGAATAATTGAAAAAAAGGTTTTTAGCTGTTCTGACAATGCATTAAATAATGGTGGGACAACGATAAGAATAGGTAGTGCAAAGGACATTATTTTCAATTCGGAAACGGACAAAACGCTTCACATTACACTCTTTTATGGAGGTACAAACAAAACTATTACTTTTGATAAAACAACAGGAAAAAATGATATTTTAGAGAAATTTCACATTTAAAAAAATGGTAAAGTAGCAAAAAACACAAACGATCATCAATAGAAAAATGGACAATACTAGATATATCGCATGTCATTTGCTGGAGTATACCCACATTATATACAAAAAGCAGAAAAAAAAGGTCACACAAAAGAAGAAGTCAATGAAATCATATTTTGGTTAACAGGTTATCATACCGAAGACCTGCAACAGCTTCCGGTGCGGATAAGTAAATTACGGATAAATAAGGTACTTCTTTCTCATTTCCTTATAACGCGTTAATCCAGGCTCCCAGCTTTTTCGAATTTCTTCTTCTGAAATACCTTCAGTTATCTGTCGTCGAAAGGAATCAATGCCAACCAATTTTTCAATACTGCCAATCTGCTTGGAAAATGACTGATCAAAGAATTTATCTTTTTCAGGAGAATTCCGATAGAGTTCCTGCATCCAGGAAAGATTTATTTTCTTACTGTCCACCAGCTTCTGCAAATCACATTCACGTAGATCTAAACCATAACATGCTTCATTCATAAAGAGTGGTGTCTCACTCATTCCTTTTTTACTCACTGGTGTAAACGAAAAATGATATACGCCTTTATAGACTGGACTTCCAAAAACTGTAAAGGGATAATCTGTCCCCCTTCCATGATTGATCTTTACACCTTCGAAAAGACAAGTACTTGGATAGAGTAGGATACTCTGTTCGGTGTTTAAATTTGGAGAAGGATTAACCGGAAGCTTGTATAACATTTGATGATTATACCCCGCTACGGTTATGATCTTTAGCTTACATTTTTTTGCCGTTGCCATCCAGCCCTCGCCGTTAATCATCTGGGCAAACTCAGCAATTGTCATCCCATGAGCAATCGGAACTGGAAACTGACCAATACCCGATTTATATTTTGTATCCAAGATAGGGCCATCGACCAAATACGCATTTGGATTCGGACGATCTAAAATCAAAAGTTCCTTCCCATTTTCGGCACAGGCTTCCATGATGTCCCGAAGTGTGTTAATATTCGTGTAAAATCTTACCCCCATATCTTGTACATCAAAGATAAACACATCAATATCTTTTAGATCTTTCGCCGAAGGCTTTTTTTTACTTCCGTAGAGCGAAATCACAGGAATTTTGGTTGTTGGATCGACTTCATCCCGTACTTTCGTTCCGTTGCTGGCATTTCCGCGAAATCCATGTTCAGGTCCAAATATTTTTACGATTTTAATTCCCCTGGCGAGTAGGCTATCCACAAGATGTTTTTTCTTGATCACGGTAGATGGATTAGCCAAAATAGCAACCCGCTTACCATTGAGGTAAGGTATATATTGCTCAGTTCGCTCTGCACCGGTTTGAATGTGTTCATTGCAGTAATTCATCCGGTCCTGCGCCCGAACAGCAACAATAGAAAAAAATAAGGATATAAAAACAAATACAATTTTCATAATCGCTCGGTTTATAATAAAGAAATCGTTGAGAAACAAACGATTCAGATTTTGCTAAAGATTAAAGCTAATGATAAACCTTCGTTTTCCAAAATCATTTTATATCGATCATAACTATCGCCCAGGCCTTAAATGTTTAGAAAATCCGATTAGTTTTCTACACTTGCATAAAAACGATTATGGAGTGCCGCTATTGGCAACAATGGCAGCATATTGCACCTATTTTTAAAAATCATCATACATTTTATATTGACAAACCTATTTTATCCCATTACCTTTGAAATATTATCCTGATATTACGTTAAATCGATTTGCAATGAGTAGTAATAATCGGAAAACAGGAGAATTTGGTGTTTTTGCAAAAACATAATGGACAACAATGGAAAAGCAGGTAAATGCGGGTGAATTTGTAGATAGATTTATGACTGGTAGTCTGGAACACCTGAGGTACCAGCAGTCTCCCGTCAAGATCTTCCAGCTCAGTGAAATCGCTCCATATATTAAATTCCCTACACCGCCCATTTTTTTGGGATACAATCTCCTTGTACATATAACAGAGGGCCATTTTAAACACAAGATCGGTGCAAAAGAATATGTGGTAAAAGCACCAGCGATTCTGATTAGCAACTATGGCAATATTTCGACGATCAAATCTGTGGACAAATCGGCAAAAGGACATTGTGTACTGATCAACGACAATGCGATGACTTCGATATTTCGGGAACAGGAGATCCTGAATATTTTTAATATTTCACCGCTGCTCAACTTAGCTTCGCAGGATAGTATCGACCTTAACGAACTATTCAAATTGCTCTACAATGAATTACTTTCTGAGTCACCTTATAAAGAACTCTTCGAAAGTTTACTAAAATCCCTCTTACTAAAAATTATCAAGCTATCATCTTCCAACCAAGCACTCAACCGAAGGCAGGAAATTGCAATGATGTTCAAACAGCTTGTGCACAAAAACTTCAAAAAACAAAAACATATCGGCTTTTATGCTGACCGGCTCGCGGTGTCAACCAATTACCTAAACCGCTGCGTATTTTCGGTGTTCAAAAAGTCTTCCAAAGAACTGATCTTAGAAGTACTTATCATGCATAGTCAATTTCTTCTTTTTGAATCAAATAAAAGTATTGCCGATATCTGTTATGAGCTGGATTTTTCTGATCCCTCCTATTTCTCCCGTTTATTCAAAAAAATCGTAGGAATTTCCCCTACTTCTTATCGTAACAAGGCAACTTAATATTTTTCGGATATGCACGATTTGTCCTATCTTTTATACTGAAGTGGACAGACCAATCACAACGATATGAATTATTTTTGTATAGCGATTAGGATGTAAGCAAAATTCACAGCTATCTTTTGATGCTTTATCGTATACATCTACTATTGCAAATGTTTCATCATTTAATTAATATAGCGATGTCTAACGTTTTAGATCACACGAACAAAGCCCAAAATTTCGATTTATTTATCGGGAACTTTAAAGAAAGATTATCAAGCTTATTCCATACAGAATACGACTATAATAACCTGAGTTTAACACGTGGTTTGCCTCCTCAGTTTTTAAGCGAAATCATGGCAATGAGACCATTGTCTGTTGCTATTCCTGAGCATCACGGTGGCCGTGGCCTACATGTAAAAGAATGTTTAGGA
>JAQZAZ010000311.1 GCA_029239355.1 Sphingobacterium sp. | reverse complement strand
GCCTGGATTAAGATTAGGGGCAGCTGTACTACCTCAAAAATTAGCCGAATCTGTAGTAAATCTTAAATATATAAATGACCTTAACACATCAAAACTTACACAAGCAGCTTTAGATATTTTTATAAAATCAGGTATGTACGAAAAACATGTTAAAAAAGTAAAAAAATCTTATGAAGTGAAACTAAGAAAAGCAAAAGAAATTATAAGCACTCTGAGTCCTAAAAACCTTATTTGGCATATCCCAGATAACGGCATATTTATTTGGGTTAAGTTACCTGAATATATAGATATAATCTCTCTTAAAAACAATCTTAAAAAATGCGGAATATTAATAAACTCAACGGAAGAGTACTTTTTGAAAGAAGAATGGGAAGAGAGGGATAGTAATTATTTAAGATTATGTATTTCTAGCGTTCCTGAAGAAGATATCAGCAGTATTACTGATATCATTTCAGAAATTAGAATTTTAATGGAAGCTCATGGTGAGAGTGATGTGACTTAAGGGATTTAATAGAATAAAAAATAGTAGAGTCCAACTTTTCATGGATCTACTATTTCTTATTATACATAATGTTTTTTGAAATCTGGATGCTTGAAATCTGGATGCATAGAAAATTTTCTATGTAAGTTAATTAGATTTTGCTAAAACTTTCTTCTAGAAGATCTATATGTTTTCTGTAAGTTCCTTTAGATTGTTAAATATGCTGCCTCCACCATTTCTCAAATTCTATTGGCTTTCCAATAGCTACAGTTTCACCAATTTTTGGAGTAATTACGTTAACATTAAATGTGGTTGCTTCTTTTAATAATCTTTCAATAGGTTCATACCACGAGTGGACGGATAATTTAAAAGCTCCCCAATGTATGGGCATTAATGTTTTTCCTTTCAAATCCATGTTAGCCTTAACAGTTTCTTCAGGCATCATATGGATATCTGACCAGCCCTCATTATATTGACCGCATTCAAGCATAGTTAAATCAAAGGGGCCATATTTATCTCCAATTTCTTTAAAAGCTTTGTTATATCCAGTATCTCCACTGAAAAAGATGCTATGATTGGTACTCTTTATAACCCAAGAACACCATAGGGTGCTATTCATGTTGAATAATCCTCTACCAGAAAAGTGACGGGAAGGGGTAGAAATAAAAGTTATTTCATCAAACTTTGATTCCTGCCACCAATCTAATTCTATAATTTTTGATTCGTCTATTCCCCACAATTTTAAATGTTCTCCAATACCAAGTGGCACATAAAAATTTTTCACCTTGTCTTTTAGCTTAACTATAGTTAAATAATCTAAATGATCATAATGGTCATGGGATATTAAAACGGCATCTAGTGCTGGAAAATCAATTATCTCTAATGGAATACTTTTACTAAATCTTTTAGATGCCAACATTGGAAGTGGTGCAGGAACTTCAGAAAGCATGGGATCTAACAATATTTTTTTATTATTAACTTCTAAAAGCAAAGTTGAATGCCCGAACCAAGTTAATTTTATGTCTTTTCCATTATTACGCTCAAATGAATTAGCATTGATTCTTTCCATTGGAAGAGAAAATCTTGGTACTTTATCTTGACTATTTGAAAAATATTTTGCCATAGTATCAAAATCAAATTTTGTCATCATAGAAGTATCCTCAAGGTTTCTAAACTTACCATTTTTAAAGTTTTTAGAACTCTTAATTCTATCAAAGGAATCTCCTGTTGCTTTAGCTCCAAACTGTGGTGAAATTTTCATAAATAATAATCCAATGATTAAAATTAATATTAGCAATGACAAAATAATTATAAGCCACATCTTTATCACATCCTTCTAATGCATTTTTACTTTTCAAGTTTTATCAATTATACTTTTTACTAAGCCTGATTATTAGAATCAATTATTTCTTTAAGCTTTATATTTTGATTTATGAATCTAGCTTTGCTTTTCTCACTTTTTAAGTGTATTGCATTTTGTGGACAATGATGTATACAAGCTAGACATCCTTCACATTTATGTAAAAACTCTGGTTTCTTTTCAACTTTAATATTATTTGCAGGGCAGACTTTTTCGCATACTTTACAGCTAGTACAATTGTAAATAACTTTAAAATTCTTAAATGCGTAATTATAGCTAAGTTTATCTGCTAAACGACGACCATACTTAGATAAAACATTGGATGCAAATCCTTTTTTAACAAGAGAATTTCGTCTATTTGTAATATCGTCTATTATTTCATTAAGTTTTTCTTCTATTTCTTTTGGATTCTTATTTTTTATTTCATCCTCCATCTTAAAGGTTGGAAGGAAATTGTCAACCATCAGTATTTCATTTGTATAGTTGAACTTGATTCCGGATTCACTGCCCACTAGTTCCATATTCCTTAGTCCAGAGAATGGCTTAGCACCGTACGTCATAATGGAAAAAAAGTAGTTACCTTTAAAATTAGCCTTTTTTATAAAATCACTAACTATTTTTGCCATTCCGAATGCATGACAAGGAAATACAAATCCTATGGCTTCATCCTCAAATTCGTAATTTCCTTCCTTTATCATTTGAGGTATTGAATATAGTTCTCCATCAATTTTTTTTGCCACATATAAACTATTTCCTGTTGCAGTAAAATAAAATATTTTCAAATTAACTTCCGCCTTTCTTTATTTGAATTCGTGTTGAATTTTCAACAGTTGTTCAATATAATAAATCTATCAATTTTGTTAATTCGATTCAATAGTTAAAAAAATCGAATTTGTTTATTAATCAACAAAATACATCTGA
>JAQZAZ010000120.1 GCA_029239355.1 Sphingobacterium sp. | reverse complement strand
TAAAGATTTTGTACAATAATGACTCCAAAGTAAAATTGCAGACAATTTGACACTAATCGGGCAAATTTAGTTATTAGATATGATATCTAACAGCTTACCACTATTTTTTTTACGTTATTTTTTTCAATGGGTTTTGCCCCCTATGCTCCGCTCCATTATTTATTGTACTCTTGCTATTTTACCGTTATTATCCTTAGCAAATGCTCCTCGAAGCAAAAATAGCAATACTTAACTACAAACAGGCAGCGCTCGTGAACATGCGATCTATTTCTACCACCGCTAACTATTGGAACCGATGTTATGAAAGAAACAGTTTCTTATCCGAAAGCGGGATAAAGCCCATTTCCTGCGCCTTTTGAAACATTTTAGTAATTGCATCACGCCCTTCATCGCCTAATTCAACCGAATATTTATTGACATAGAGCTCAATATGCTTATACATGACGTCTTCACTCATTTCCTGTGCGTGGCTACGGATAAACTCTAATCCCGACCTCGGATTAGCAAAGGCAAATTCAACACTTTGTTTTAAAATTGTGTTTAGCGTATCTTTTATTTCTTTTGGCAGTGATCGTTTTACGACAATCCCGCCTAGTGGAATCGGAAATTTTGTCGTACTTTCCCAATATTCTCCCAGATCGACAACTTTATACAATCCTTTCTCAGCATAAGTAAAACGGTTTTCATGAATAATAAGTCCTAAATCAATTGAACTATCCAATAAAGCCCCTTCAATCTCCGAAAAAACCAGTTCTATTTTATTGGTTAATTCGGGAAATGCCAATCCCAATAGAAAATTCGCGGTTGTAAACTTACCGGGATATCCCACCTTTAACTTGTCATATTCGCCCAAACCCTCACCACTCTTTAACCTTTCCTGGAGAGCCTTAGCCAATTCTGCATCTTTGGTAATCAGCATCGGCCCCACACCAAAACCCAAAGCACTGCCCGCATCCAACAGCTCATAGTCTTCAACAGCATAAGCAAAAGCATGATAACTCAATTTGGTAATATCCAGCTCCGCCTGGAACGCTTTTAGATTCAAGGTTTCGACATCCTGATAGGCGACATCAAAATCTAACCCTTTAGTATCAATCTTATGATGAATCAAAGCATCAAAAATAAATGTATCATTTGGACAGGGAGAAAACCCTAATGTTAATTTCATTTTATTCCTCGTTTAAAAAATGAACGGTAAAAAACTTGTAGCTCACCTTCGCTGTAGCGCCTGGATATTTACTTTTGTTTTATACAGTCACTTTGTGTGTTATTAGATAAAGTACCATGGCTAAAAAAGTCACGATGATAATCCCTTTCCCTACTTGATCATTTTCTGAGCGGTACGCAAACCTTAAAAAAATCAAATTGATCAATACGGCAATGGTATATGTTGCCATTGGCTTCTCGGGCAGAAAATGAAGTTCAAGATCGGTGAAACGCACCAACAAAAATGCTAGTAAAGGAAAGACAGTTCCTCCGCTCAGACCTATCCAAATATTATTTTTCACCCTTACTGTGTTTTGCTGTGCCAGCCAAATGATCAAAACTCCATGAATTTAATTCCGGAATAGCATGATGCGCAGTCATATCGAATTGCGTAGGGACAACCGATACATAACCATTTGCCAATGCATAACTATCTGTATCTTCGCCACGATCCTGTAAGACAAACTTTCCCGTAGTCCAATAATAATCACGGTTATGCGGGTCTATGCGCTCATCAAACTCCTCTACCCAATGACCTCCAGCTTGCCTGCAGATCTTAATGCCTTTAAATCCCTGTGTTTGCGGAAAATTAACATTAAGCAAAGTATTTTTGGGTAGTCCATTGGCCAAAACTTGTTCTGTAATGGAAATCACATAAGGCCGGCAATAGCTGAAGTCGGCATCATGAGAAAAATTATCCAGCGAAAAACCGACAGAAGGTATTCCCTCGATCGCACCTTCGACCGCAGCGGACATTGTTCCTGAATACAGCACATTGATAGAATTATTGAGTCCATGATTTATACCAGACACACAAATATCCGGTTTCTGCCCTTTGAAGACTTTATTAACAGCAAGCTTGACACAATCTACTGGTGTACCCGAACATTGATACATTTCAACACCTTCATAAAGGTTGATCTTATCTAATCGCAGCGGTCTACCAAGCGTGATCGCATGCCCCATCCCCGATTGGGCGGAATCCGGTGCCACGACAACCACATTTCCAATTTTTTGCATTTCTTCCAACAGCACCTTAATTCCAGGAGCTGTAATACCATCATCATTAACAACTAAAATATTCGGTTTTTTCTTTACCATATACGAAGTTAGCAAATCTGAAAAATAAAAACCTCAAGAATTTTGTCTCGATAGATCATTTACTTAAGTACGACATCGTTTGCGTAAGATTCTATCGCTTTTGATAAATATTAGCCCTAAATTTAGCTTTCAAATAAATCATTCAGTATGAGCATTAATTTTGAATCCCGCTATGCAATCGGGCCTAAAGAATACAAAACGTTAGATACACAAGGATTAAGAGATAATTTTCTAATCGAAAAAGTTTTTGAAACTGATAAAATTAACTTTGTCTACACACACTATGATCGTTACATGGCTGGTGGAGCAATGCCCGTAAATTCGAAAATCAAATTAGAAACAATCCCTGAATTATTAAAAGAACCTTACTTTCTTTCGAGAAGAGAATTAGGTATTATCAATGTGGGTGGCAATGGGCAGATAGAGGTAGATGGAACATTGTATGAACTTAAAACCAAAGAAGCTCTCTATATCGGTCAAGGCGCAAAAGATATCTATTTTTCAAGCCAAGACAGTTCGAATCCGGCAAAGTTTTATTTAAACTCAACTCCAGCGCACCATAGTTATCCTACAAAAAAGGTAACCAAGGAAGATGCTAATAAAATAGAATTAGGATCACTGGAAACAGCCAATCACCGTACCATCAACCAAATGTTATTGAATAAAGTTGTACAAACTTGTCAATTACAAATGGGTATGACGGAGTTAAAACCGGGATCCGTTTGGAATACCATGCCATCGCATACACATGATCGTCGTATGGAGGTTTATTTTTACTTTGAATTGCCAGAAGGTCAGGCGGTATCTCATTTTATGGGCCCCATAGACGAAACGCGTCATCTCTGGATGCATAATGATCAAGCGGTCATTTCTCCGCCGTGGTCAATTCACTCGGGGGCAGGAACATCCAACTATACGTTTATCTGGGGTATGGCAGGTGAAAACCTTGACTACGATGACATGGACAAATGTGCTATCACTGAGCTTAAGTAGTATTTTGGAGATACGAGATTGGACTTTAACAAAAATACCAAATGAAAAGAACATTCATATTAAGTTTGACGCTGGGGCTTTCAAGTATCGCCTTTGCCCAAAATAATAAGACGATCACGATAAATAATCCTTCAGCGGTAACTAGAACAGAGCTGATCAGTATTCCTTATGGAACGTTCGAAAAACATTTCGAGCTGAAGAAAAATGTCTTTACGATTGTTGATAGCAAGAATAAAGTGGAACTGGCTTACCAATTGGAAAAATTAGGACAGCCAACACCTCAAAATGTGCTGATACAAGTCTCCATTTCGCCTAAAAGCACTTTAACATTTGGCGTAACTGGAAATAATCCTCAAGCCGTTACTTCCAGGGCATATGCACGTTACGTTCCTGAACGTAAAGATGACTTTGCCTGGGAAAATGACATTGCAGCTTTTAGAGCCTATGGAAAAGCTTTGGAAGGGAGCTCCGAGGATGCCCAGGGATTTGATTTTTGGGCTAAACGTAGTAACGACCTCGTTATTGACGAATGGTATAAAACAGGAGATTACCATGCCGACCATGGAAAAGGTTTAGATTATTATTCTGTAGGTCAGACCCTAGGAGCAGGAGATGCAACTCCATTTATTGACCAGGAGGTCACCTATCACAAACATTATCGTGAATACAAAGTGCTGGATAACGGTCCTTTACGCACTACATTTAAGCTTATCTATGAGCCAGAAAATTTAAAGGGACAGCATATACAGGTTGAAAAGACCGTCTCTCTGGATGCGGGAAGCCAGTTGAACAAAATAAGTTATGCAATCAAAAATACTACTTCAGGCAGTACAGTTGTCGTCGTTGGTCTTGCCAAACGTAAAGAGGATAAACCGCAGCTCTTAAACGATCCCAAAAATGGTGTTTTGGCTTATTGGGAGCCCGCTGAAGGAGATAAAATCACCGGAACAGCAGTGATCTTACCCAAAGTAAAATATGAATTCAAAGATAGTCCAAAACAGTTTTTATTGGCAACTACCGTCAAAAATAACAGCCCTTTGATCTATTTTGCCGGAGCAGCATTCAATAAAGCAGGTAAAATAACCAGTTTTGATCAATGGCAATCCTATATCAAAGAATTCAGAAATAACTTAAATCAACCATTAACGATAAAATACGCAAAATAATGTCTATACTGCAATCTTTTGATCTGACCGGAAAGGTCGCTTTGGTAACAGGCTGTAAAAGGGGAATAGGTAAGGCTATAGCGGAAGCATTAGCGGAAGCGGGAGCGGATATCATTGGTGTTTCGGCTTCGTTGGAGGCCACAGGCTCCGCAGTGGAAAGATCTATCCAAGCATTAGGCCGCAACTTTTATGCTTATCAATGTGATTTTTCAAAAAGAACGGAATTATATAAGTTTATTGAAAAAGTAAAATCGGAGCATCCGACAATAGATATCCTATTCAACAACGCCGGGAATATCCTTCGTAAGCCGGCCGCTGAACATCCCGATGAATATTGGGATGAAATCATTGAAATTAATCAGAATGCACAATTCATTCTGACAAGGGAAATTGGAAAAGATATGATTTCACGTGGAACTGGTAAAATCGTATTCACTGCGTCGTTATTGACTTTTCAAGGCGGTATCAATGTTCCGGGATATGCTGCATCCAAAGGTGCGATAGGATCATTGGTCAAGGCTTTTGCAAATGAATGGGCCTCTAAAGGAGTGAATGTTAATGGTTTTGCACCAGGTTATATCGCGACGGATAATACGGAAGCACTGCGAGAGGATCCCGAACGTTCTAAATCCATCTTGGACCGTATCCCCGCAGGACGCTGGGGTACTCCGGAAGACTTTAAAGGACCGGCAGTGTTCCTTGCCTCAAAAGCAGCGGATTATGTACACGGTACCATTCTTACTGTCGACGGCGGCTGGATGGGAAGATAAAAATTCAACCTTTTAAGATTTTTTGTTTTAAAAGTCTTTATCCTGCGTGGTAAAGGCTTTTTTTACGACCCTAAACCCAAGATTGCTGAATGAGGCATTCGGGCTGACAGAGCCTATATAAACCGTGTTGAAGGCCGAACAGCTATTTTTACTGCACCACCATGAGCCACCTCTTGCATGAGCCACATCGCGCTCCCCATCCCTATTTAGTTTGCCCCGACAAAATTCAAATACATTACCAAATACATCATATAGTCCCCATGTATTCGGTTTAAAAGTCCCTACCGGAGACGTATACATATAACCATCCGAATAGTCTGCTTTAAGATGATCTTTACCATGCCATATATTGGCATATTGTCCGATATTTTCTTTATTCACCCCTTCAAAATAACGGCCATCATTACCGGCTCGCGCAGCGACTTCCCACTCTTCAATAGTAGGTAATCTACAATCGGCCCAGGCACAATACGCCAATACATCTTTAAAAGAAATGCAGGTGACAGGATGATCCATTTTGTCTACTATACCACCACGGCTTATTCCATTTGGAAAACGCCAATAAGCGGTGCTGTCTTGTAGCCACCTGAACTCCGCAAGCCCGGGCTCAAATACCATTGCATTATGATGTTGTTCCGCCAAAGTCCGATAATTCGTTGCAAGGACAAATTTCTCAAATTCAGCATTCGTCAGCTCATAGGGAGCAATCCAAAACGATGTGATATGTACCGTTCTCCTCGGGTTATCCAAACTCACCGTATCACCCAATTGATAGTCTCCCCCCGGAATTAAAATATATCCCTTCTCCTGCCCCACTAGCGATAAATAGTTTGATAAAAAAAAGAGCAGTATGTATAATGCTTTTCTCACTGATTTTGACGTTTTTTATAGCAAGCCTGAGCGGATTCAATAATATACGCTTCGTTGGCACTTGAAAAATTTATCCAGCTATCATAATGCGTATCTGCTCCATATAACTTGTTGTATATTTTTGACTGCTCAAATTTCTCTGACGCTGATTTTTTTAATAGCTGTAACAGAGTGGTCAAAATATCCTTGTCTTTTGGATTTTTTTGATAAAAACTGACCAAAAAGGGAATACTTTCCCAAGCGTCGATTTCTATTAACGCAGTTTTATAATTCAATCCTAACATCTGATTCCGGTTCGCTTGATCCATGATCAGATCTATTACTCTTTTTTTATTTTTCTTCATAAAATGGAGCTGCCGCTCACTCCAAAAGACACCATTATAAACAAAAAGCAAATGCCCAAAGATTTTATTCTGGGGGTCAAATACAAACATCCGCTCAGCACAGGCCTGGCTATAGATTTCAGGATGGATCATCGTATAAGTAAACTTTTCTTCGAAGCTCAACTTATCAAAGTTCACGCTTGAAATTCCAGCATCATAGTCCACCAGTGCTTCGTCCGGTAGGCTTTTCACCCGTTGTTCAACTAAGCGCTGAACCTTCTTGAGACCAAAAGGCGGTATGCTTATTTTTTCGCGCATCGCATAATAGGCTGAATCATTTGGCCGTGGATCATTCCAGGCAACATCTTTATATTCCTGACCGAAGCTCGAATTGCTAAAAAAGCCAAGCAAGAGCAGCCAGCAGGCCAATATTTTATTTGCCTTTTTTTTCATTGTAATACCCCATTGCTCTACGATATATTAGTGCTTCATTCTCCTCATTGTAGTCCAAATAGGAATAATAATTACTCATCTCGCCATATAACTTTTTGAAGGATGTGGACTTCATAAATTCGCTATACTCACCACGTTTCATCAGTAACAGCAATAAAGTCAAAGCATCCTTATCCTTAGGGGTTTTCTTTGCATATTCAATGATAAATGGAATCATTTGCCAGCCATTAATCTGTTCGATCGTCTCTTTATAATTCACGCCCATTCGTTTACTTCTCAGAACAGATTCCTGGATCAGTTTCATGACCGAATCTCTGTTTTCCTGCAGAAAATCAATCTGTCTTTCTGACCACCAGGCTTCATTAAAACCTCCGAGCAACTTGCCAAATATTTTTTTGTCGATAGCCTTTTGGTTTTCTGGTATATCGCAATTTTGGGCATACACCTCAGCATGAATCATGGTATAAGTAAATTTTTCACGTAAACTTAAATTCTTAAAATCCGTCGCTGAGAGTGCCAGCAAACCAGTATCTGTACCATCTTTATCTTCTACAGGCGACAACTTTGCAATCATTGCTTTCACCTTTGCCAAACCATAAGGTGGTATGGTCATCTTTCTCCGGAATTCAATAGCAATGGGGTCCATGAAGTAATCACTTCCCTCCTCATTTTCTGCCTGTGCAAAGCCACAAGTCCAGGTACTTAGGCAGATAAAAAATAAAATTAAACTTCTCATAAAGTATACATAATTCTTTTAAAATTAATGAAATTATTCTTACTATAAACACCGCTATTTGTTAAATCTAAAACCACAGCTCCTTTAAGCTTCGATAAACGGCAATACACATTCTTATTGAAACTGATAGATATCATTCCCAAAAAAAGGTAAGCATTCCGTTTATTTTGTAGGGACATAAAAACAAAAATCCCCGAATCTCATATAAATTCAGGGAGTAATTTTTATTGTGATATGCTCTTTAGGAATAAAGTCCTTTTTTATCAATAAAATCAATCACTTTTTGAGGTGTGAAAAACTGAATATTTTTGTTTTCTTTGATTGCCTTTCGTAAAAAAGTAGAAGAAAGCTCCATCAAGGGCGTATCTGTCATGGTTATGGAGGGATGTTCCTTTAACCTTCCCCCATTATAGCCCGGACGCGGATAAACGTAAATATGGTAATCGCGCAAAATAATATCCGCATTTTTCCATTTTTCCAATGACTCTAAGATATCTTCTCCCATCAAAAGCACAAATTCTCTAGCTGGATATTTTTCCTTCAGATGCGTTAAGGTGTCTATGGTATAGGATGGTATGGGTAAATGAAATTCAATATCACTTACACGCAAATGATCACAATCCTCCACCGCTAGGTTTAGCATTTCTAAACGATCATACGGGTCAGCTAAGGTCGATTTTTTCTTAAATGGATTCTGTGGTGATACCACAAACCATACTTCATCCAGCCCGGTAAAATTGGCCATGTAATTTGCTATAATCAAATGCCCAACATGCACGGGATTAAAAGAGCCAAAAAACAAACCAATCTTTTTCATTCAATTCGTTATTTATTGATGAAACCCATTACAATTTCTTCAGCTTCGGCACACGCCGTCGCCAGATCAAAATTGTTCAAGATCACATCAAATTTATTCGCGTAGGTAAGTTCCAATTTCGCTTTGGCAAATCTTTCCTGCAATTTTTCCTCTGAATCTGTGCCACGTCCGGTTAAACGTTCTTTAAGCACCTCTAATGAAGGTGGCTGTACAAATATAGAGATTGCCTGTTCCGGAAATTTAGATTTCAGGCGCAATCCTCCGACGACATCAATATCGAAAATAACATTTTTACCTTCTTTCCAGATACGTTCAATTTCGGAACGTAAAGTACCATAAAATGTACCCGAATAGACCTCTTCAAATTCGATAAACTCCTGTTTGGCAACTTTATGCAAAAATTCTTCTTTGGACATAAAGTAGTAGTCTTTTCCATCGACTTCCTGCCCTCTTGGATCGCGGGTACTCGCAGAAATAGAAAATTCTATTTTATCCCCATGTTTCCTTAATAGATCTCTTACTATAGTTGTTTTTCCTGCTCCTGATGGTGCCGAGAAAATAATTAATTTACCGCTCATCCTTATAATACGTTGAGCAACTGCTCTTTTATTTTTTCTAATTCTTCTTTCATTCTAACCACGATCTGTTGTATACCGGCATGATTAGCTTTGGATCCCAAGGTATTGATTTCACGGCCCATCTCTTGAGAGATAAACCCTAATTTCTTACCATTGGAATCGGCAGAATCAAAGGCTTTCAGAAAATAGTTGCAGTGGGAACGCAACCTAACTTTCTCTTCAGTGACATCTAATTTGTCTATATAGTAAACAAGCTCCTGTTCAAAACGATTCTGATCCACGTTGTCTTTACCCACACTATCATTGAGAAATTGCTCTATACGCTGTCTGATCAATGGGATACGCTCAACTTCCAGATCTTCGACCTCACTTAAATAAGTCAAAATTAGCTCAGCTCGCTTTTTTAGATCTTGAGCCAATACAGTTCCTTCGTCCTCACGGAATGTATTGAAATGTCTAACCGCATCATAAAAAGCATCCATCAATACGCTGGATTCTTCATCATCAACGGTATCATCATTGTTGGTGACAACTTCGGGCATATTTAACGCCAATTCGAATAGATTGACATTCGTATCATTTAGCTCATTTGCGATCTGCTGCAATTGACCATAATATTTTTTCAGTAAATCAGCGTTGATAGATGAGGCCTTGGCTGTTTGGTCAGTATATTCTACGGTTACGTTCAAATTGACTTTGCCGCGTTCAATAAGCTTACTGCACTCCGTGCGCAAGGTCAATTCTTTGTCCGAAACAACTTTGGGCAGACGAAGATTTAATTCAAGGAATTTTGAATTTAAGGACTTTATTTCGACACTATATTTGACTTTACCGTTCTCTTGGGAAGCCGTGCCATATCCTGTCATGGATTTTATCATATGCAAAGGTATGATTTTTCATTTTCTTTACCAATCATGCTTTGCAATAATAACAACGAGATAGCTTTCATAAGGTTTGGCTCCCTTACACTTTACATAACCGATTCCGATATCATACAGCGAACCGTTCCATTGATCCATACCTAGCAGATGCGTTCGGTGATGATAACCGGGCGCTTCTTTTCCGATGATTAACGCTTTAATAGCATCAGTCGCACTGGCACGATTAGCAGCAATGGATTCAAAATTATTGGCATTCCTTTTTTTTACCCAAGACTGATTTAAATGATATCCGGCTTCTTCAATAAAATAATTAGGTCCATAGCCCTCGGGAGAGACGTGATCAAAATAACCGCGTTTTGCCATATCTTTAGCCCGGTATTCCGCTACTTCGGCAAGCTGTTTGTTCCAATTAAGCTTTGTTCGGGTAATCTTACGGAGATTAAATAGCTTCAGTTCCCTTTTATATTTTTCGGGATTTGTTCGAATTTTATTCAATAGTTCGTAAGCTTCTTTTGCTTGACCACGATCTACAGTGGCACGCTGTGCCCAAGCTAGCTGTGTGACGAATAAGGTAAATGTTAAAATGAAATATTTCATATCAATCCTTTATAACCTTAAAAGACTGATTTTAGTATTTGACGTTTAATCTTTTTTTGACCTTTTAACAGCTAAAAACTGTATCAGCATGGGTATTAAGCTAATAAATATGATCGCCAATACAACTAATGAAAAGTTATGCCTGAAATAGGGAATCTGTCCAAAAAAGTAGCCGCCCAGAATAAATAAGGATACCCACAGAATACCACCCATTATATTATACTTTCCAAAAATAGTATATGGCATCTTTCCGACACCTGCCACAAAAGGAGCAAATGTTCGGACAATAGGGACAAAACGCGCAAAAAAAATGGTTTTAGTACCATATTTAGCATAGAAATCCTGCGTCTTCCGAAGATAAGATGGTTTAAAAATTTTTGATTCAGGTTTAAAAACCCTGGCTCCAAAATACTTGCCGATCTCATAATTAACAAAATCGCCTGAAATCGCTGCGCATATCAAAATAAACAAGAAAAGTGACAGTGAAAGATTGCTTTCCGGTCGTGCAATAATGGCACCTAAAGCAAATAAAACTGAATCTCCTGGAAGAAATGGTGTCACAACAAATCCTGTTTCGGCAAAGACAATCAGAAACAGAATCAAGTAAGTCCAGCCGGCATAGGTATTGACGATCTGTATCAGGTGTTGATCAATACGCAGGATAAAATCGACCACTTGAGAAACGACTTCCATAGGCAATAAATCAAAAAAGGGAATCCTATTGGACCCCCTTTTTAGTTTTTATTTTTTCTTTTACCAATTCAAATATAATAGGTAATATCGATATGAAAATGATCAGCAGTACCACTTTAGAAAAGTTATCTCTAATAATTGGGATATTGCCCAAAAAATAGCCAGCTAATGTAATACCTCCTACCCATAATATTGCTCCAACTACATTGTAAGTAATGAAAGTACCATAATTCATCTTTCCGATACCACCAACAAATGGTGCTAAAGTACGAACGATAGGTACGAAACGAGCTATAACAATTGTTTTACTACCATACTTTTCATAGAAAGCGTGTGTTTTGGCGATCTGCTCATCCTTGACAACCTGTTTGCCAAAAAGTTTGAATTTTGTCAATCGCATCCCAAAATGCTTTCCGATGGAATAGTTGAGAGAGTCGCCTGATATTGCAGCAATCAGCAGAATCAATATCATCAACCAAACATTCAATTCATTTGGTTGCGCAGCAAGCATTCCCCCAGCAAACAATAAGGAATCTCCGGGTAAGAAAGGCATGACAACCACCCCTGTTTCAACAAAAATAATGAGAAACAAAATAAGGTATGTCCACAACTGATAGTCATTGACAATTTCAACCAAATGTTTATCAATATGGAGAATAAAGTCAATAAGGTGTGTAATTATTTCCAAAACCGATCAGAAAATTAAGCGTTATTCAACATCACTGGCATAACCAACATCAAAATATCCTCATGATCTTCAGATGTTGCAGGAATCAACAAACCAGCACGATTTGGCGTACTCATTTCGATAACGACCTCTTCACTTTCAAGGTTGTTTAACATCTCAACCAGAAACTTGGCATTAAAACCTATCTCCATATCATCCCCTTCGAATTGACAAGACAAACGCTCGTGTGCTTCGTTGGAGAAATCCAAATCTTCAGCAGAGATATTCAATTCGCTACCTGATATCTTCAAACGTACTTGATGTGTTGTTTTATTTGCGAAAATAACAACTCTTCTCAAAGTGTTTAAGAAAAGTAATCTATCAACCGTCAGCTTATTCGGATTGACCTGAGGAATTACCGCAGCATAGTCAGGGTAACGCTCATCGATCAAACGACAGATCAGATTGATATTGCCAAAACTAAAAAATGCGTTGGTCTGATTATATTCGATAGATACTTTTGTATCATCCGAAGGTAATGACGATTTTAATAAAGAAAGGGCCTTCTTAGGTAGGATAAGTGAAGCAGGTTTTTCAGCACTGATATCCGATCTCGTGTATCGTACCAATTTATGTGCATCTGTAGAAACAAAAGTTACATTTTTCTCAGCCAATTGCACTAAAACCCCAGACATCGCTGGTCTCAATTCATCATTACTTACCGCAAAGATAGTCTTACTGATAGCCTCCGAAAGAACCGGAGCAGGCATTTCAATAATAGATCCGTTATCAATAGAAGGAATTTTAGGAAAATCATCTGCATTTTCTCCGCTCAATTTATATTTACCATCACCTGCACTAATTTCAATAGCCAATGTATTCATGTCTACTGAAAAAGCAACGGGCTGATCGGGGAGAGTTTTTAATGTTTCTATCAAGATCTTTGAAGGCATAGCTACTCTTCCTTCTTCTTTTGCCTCAATCGGTAAAGAAGTAACCATACTTGTCTGCAGATCCGTAGCAGAAATAGTCAAGTTATTGTCTTTTATTTCAAAAAGAAAGTTTTCCAAAATTGGTAAAACAGTACTTGTAC
>JAQZAZ010000119.1 GCA_029239355.1 Sphingobacterium sp. | reverse complement strand
TTCAGCCAATAATTCTTTTAATTCTTCCGATTTTAGCATAGTCATATTAAGTCTGCAAACCTACTATAAAAAATTTAGATTAGACAAATTTTTTATAAAGATCTTTCGCATCTTATTCTGTTTTGTTTTTGATTTAAAAAATTGATTTTCAGCTTCTTAAAATTTGTATACATATACCTTAAAATCCTTTTTCATACAAATCAGATAATTCGCATTGTCGCCATAGTTAATCCGTCCATAATAGAACTTTGAAAAGCCTTCTATTGGGAACCCTTCTTGTACCAAACCATCCGATCCAAAGACATAAATCATGCGATTGTCAGTACCGATGCCCAACACATCGGACTTTCCGATACGTTTAAAGAATAATGGTCTATTGCTGGTTTCTTCAATGAATTTATATTCAAAATAAGAAGAGGAATCTCTAGCACTATAGGCATTCAATTTATTGTTGGCTAAAATGACAAAATCTCTATCTGCGCCACCACTAATATCTTCGAAATTAAAGAACGCGTCTCTGCCCCAACTTCCTAATTTTATTTTTTTTGCTTCACCTTCAAATGGAATTTTAAAAACACTGCCTTTATTATCGGCAACATAAACAAATGAATTTTTTTCATCCGAAGCGGCTACTAATCCAATGGGGTTCTTCACACTTTCGCCATCTGTATCCAGGGTTTGTTTGCGAATGATCTTACCGTTTTCATTGAAAAAATAAACAGAAGCGGTGCTAGTACCCGCGATTAGATAATTGGTCTGCCCCAAAGTAGTTGTTTTGAGGTCAAAAAGAATACGGCTATCTACAGTATTATTCTCCATTCCTTCCACTTTCTTGCCATCTAAAGTGTAAGCCAAAATGCGATCCGTGGCTGGGATATAGATACGTTGTTCTTTATTGAAGTTGGTTACGGTAGCACCATAGCTTGCACTATAAGGTAACTCGACCGAAAATCCATTCACATTTTTTCCGTCAGGCATAATCCGGTATACCCGGCTTTTGGTGACAATGACGATACTGAGATCTTGTAATTGAATTGGTTCACCCAAGATCTCGCCTTGGAATAGATTCTGCCAAAGCTCTTTTCCATCAGGCGAAAAAGCATGTACCGTATGGTCCTGTTCCTGGATCATGATGAATTTGTTTTTACTATCCTGATCCAAAACCCACGGTTTATTGATGATTCGGTTTTCAAGCTGAACAGTCCACTCTGGCTTTCCACCCAAGCGTGTATCACTTTTATAAAGCCCATATAAGCTGGAAGCAAATGTCCCCTGATTGCCGCTTAACTGGTAAGACCATGAATAAAAATTTTGAAAACCAAATTGTTCCTCATCTTTAAAATTCTTCGCATAATTGGATTTTAGGTTATCCAAAATATTGCTTTTACCGGCTTTGGGCTCCAAATAAAAGGTGACATTGCTACGGCTATTTTGCAAAGCTGCATGATTCTTGAAAATAGCAGTTCCCGATAAGAACTGCTTTTCCCGGAACGATTCACGATAATCCCGTAGAATTCCTGTCCTGCTAGCGATGACCATGATATTGTCAACGATGGTAAAATACGGTTTTGTGAAGCCTTTGAACGGTTCTCCAAATGAGGCATACAATAAGTTAGCATATTTAAATTGGTAGATTGAGTCACCGACAGATGAACTGAATTTCTTAAAGTTATTGGCAAACAGGCTGGAATCCGATAGGCTGATCAAGCCAAGCACATCTTGATTGTCCAATTCAGCCAATGCAAATTCATCATTAAAAATTGGCGTGATAACACTGTCAAATGATACTTTAGTATCATCCTCAAAATTCTTAATGCTTTTGTTCACACGATCATATTCGTTTTGCTTGATCAGTAGCTCTTTTAATCCTGAATGAAAACTAGATGCATCTGAAATGCTAAAATCAATATATGATGCAGCGTTTTTTGGTAAATAGTTTCCTAGCGCCTGAACCTGGGCGGTTTGATTGGCAAATAACTGAAGATAACTGTTCTTACTTCCGGTAAGATCTGTTTCCCCTTTGAAGATCAGGGCATCCTCTTTGAAGTTCATATTCCAGGAGGTTTGTCCTTTCAGGGAGTCAATTAAATTGAGGTAAGTACCAAATTTTGATTTCATCAATATCCGTGCAACCTGTGCTACTTGCTCATTGAAAAAATATAAACTGAGCGGTGTATTTTTATTGTTATGATTGACAAAGAATTCAATCTGTTTGGTGTTTATTTTTTTTATATTCTTATCGAATATTTGGGCAAGGACCTGTTTTGAATAGCTGGCGAAAATAATTTCATGCGAATAGGTACAATAAAGTGTACTGTCTTTTATTCCTTTATTGAGACCATAGAATCGTTGACCCAATGTATCAAAAGGCTGAATTTTGTAGTTGTTTCCCATCTGCCCAATAAGGGTGGCCAGCGAGTTATTGTCCAGGCTTTGGCCGACCTGTACACTATAGAGTGCTGTTATCTGATCTTTTTCCTGGTGAAAGGACAACAATATCTGTTGTCCCGCAACGAAAGGGTCGAGCTGTTCACGCTGTAACAATTCGGCTTTTAATCGTTCTAGGTTACTAAAATTTCCTTGTCCCAGAATGGCTTTGAATGGTTCATAGCCGTTAAATATCGTGTCTACGGTTTCGTCATTGGCAAATGATACGATGGCGAGCGTGTTTTCTGGTAAATATTGTAAAGCCTTGGAATCCTGTTTGTTGTTTTTGTTAAAATCTCCGAAAAGATAAATCGTTGCCGCAATGACGGCTATGAATAGTAGAATAGTGATGATTATTGTTTTTTTCATCAGAATAAATATTTATGGGTGCTCATCTTTAAATGGTATAAATGAGCGCGTTTCTCTCGATTTGTATCTTGATGGTAATGGGCAATCATCTGTATTAAGCTAATGATGGTTCCATATGTAAAAACAAACCTAATAAAAATATGCGGGAAGCGCTAGAAATTCATCGCGATTATAGCGCTTTGTAATATAAATTTAACAAAATATTCCTTATTTTGCTCTGTTTTTAATACATTTATCCGAGAAACACGTTTTCAGCATTCACTTTAATCTAATGAATAAGAAAATCATTTTAGCCGCTTCGTTGTTGGGAGCATTAGCTGTAATATTAGGAGCCTTTGGTGCCCACGGTCTAGAAGGAAAGGTAAGTGCATATCATATCGAAACTTGGAAAACTGCAAATCAGTATCATTTCTATCATACCTTTGCGTTGTTATTTTTATCTACTTTTTCGCGGGCAAAAACCTATTCGATCAAAGTCTCTTTTATCGCTTTTATCGTTGGTATTTTCTTTTTTTCGGGATCATTATATGTGCTTAGTATCCGAGAGATAACCAGTTTCGGAAATCCAGCTATTTTGGGACCTATTACTCCTTTGGGAGGTTTGTCCTTGATTATTGGTTGGATCGCCTTATTTGTGGCGGCGCTCAAAAATAAGTCGTAGTCCTATTATTCGAAATAAATAAAGCTTGCAAGCTTGATAAATATAGAGCCTTCCCGGGACTGAACGTCCGGGAGGGCTTTCTTTTAGATAGATGGCTGCGCTGTTCTTTCTGTCTCTTTTTTTGTATTTTTATCCCATAATTAAGAAATTATGTCCAATCCACAATCTTCGATTTTTAGTGAAAGAGATACCTTGTTTATTGATGTGGTTTTACCGCTAGCCTTGGCACGAACATATACTTACCGGATTCCAGTTGATTGGAATGATCGGGTACAGGTGGGGGTGCGGGTCATTGTGCAATTTGGACGAAACAAAATTTATTCGGCTGTCGTGAAATCGATAAGCAAAGAAGCCCCGCTGAAGTATGAGGCGAAATATATCTTGGATATCATTGATGACAAACCTATCGTCAATTTAGCGCAATTTAAGTTGTGGGACTGGCTGGCTGACTATTATATGTGTAGTTTGGGGGAAGTCATGCAAGCCGCACTTCCAGCGGCATTAAAATTAGCAAGTGAAACGAAGGTGGTCTCTTCCATGACAACAGACTTCGATCGTTCGACACTCTCTGATAAAGAATATATGATAATTGAGGCGCTGGAAGTAGCAGGAGAGCTTAAAGTTAATGATATTGTGAAGTTACTGGGACAGAAAACGGTCTTTCCAATATTAAAACAATTGTTTGACAAAGGGATTGTTCTGATCTCAGAGGAAATAACAGAAAGATATAAACCTAAAACAAAGGCATTTCTACGTTTTGCACCGGACTTTAAACATGAAGATGCGAAGCGAGAACTACTTGATAGTCTTAATCGTGCGCCAAAACAGCAAGATGCGGTGTTAGCATTTATGCAGCTTGTCAAGAAGACTGAGGAGATTACACGTCCCATGTTGGCGGAAGCTTCAGGCTGTGGCAATGGCGCCATCACAGCATTGATTGACAAAGGTGTATTTGAAATAAAAGAAAAAGTCGTATCACGGTTTCAGGGAGAAGATATAGAATTGGACGCTAACTTTCAATTCAACGAAAACCAACAAAGAGTCTTTGACGAAATTAATGCATCTTTTGAAGAGAAGGAAGTAACACTTTTACATGGAGTGACCGCTTCAGGGAAAACTCAGATTTATATAAGACTTATAGAACAGGCTATAGCGGAGGGAAAATCAGCGTTATACCTTTTGCCGGAGATCGCACTGACAGCGCAGATTACGGCTCGATTAAAGCTGCATTTTGGCGATAAACTTGGTGTTTATCACTCTAAGTTCAATGATAACGAACGTGCTGAAGTATGGCATAAAGTGATGAAAAATGAGTTTCATGTTGTTATCGGCGCCCGGTCCTCCGTATTCCTTCCTTTTCAGGATCTGGGAATTATTATTGTTGATGAAGAGCACGAAAGTTCATACAAGCAATTTGATCCAGCGCCCCGTTACCATGCTCGTGATACTGCGATTTATCTAGGCTTTTTGCATCAGACAAAGGTATTATTGGGCTCCGCAACACCATCGTTGGAAAGTTATTATAACGCCAAAGCAATGAAGTACGGGTTTGTACAGCTATTGGAACGCTATGGTAATGCGCAATTGCCCAGTGTCGAACTCGTCAATATTCCAGAAGAAGGGCGAAAAGAAAATATGTTTTCATATTTTTCGGGAACGCTGTTAAAAGCCATTGAAGAAGCCGTTAAGAACAAGGAACAAGTTATCCTGTTTCAGAATAGGCGTGGACACACCACCATGATCCAATGTAATACCTGTGGTTTTGTTGCTAAATGCGTGAATTGCGACGTCAGCCTAACGTATCACAAAAGCTCTAATATGATGCATTGCCATTACTGTGGGCATATTGAACCCCCAATTCGGGTGTGCCCGGCCTGTGGTATGCCTCACATCGAAAGTAAAGGCTTCGGGACAGAACGGGTGGAAGAGGAATTGGAACTGCTTATGCCAGAGATTCGCATTGGTCGTTTAGACCTGGATTCCACAAAAGGAAAGTATGGATTTGATAAGATTATTACAGCTTTTGATGAACATGAGTTTGATGTACTGATTGGCACACAAATGGTGGCCAAAGGGCTGGATTTTGGACGTGTCAGCTTGATTGGTGTTGTCAATGCGGATACAATTATCAATTTTCCTGATTTTCGCGCTTATGAACGCTCTTTTTCCCTGTTTTCCCAAGTTGCAGGACGGGCTGGTCGCCGGGAAGCTGGCGGAAGAGTAATTATTCAAAGTTATACAACAAAGCACAGGGTTCTGGAGCAAGTCGTTAACAATGATTATGAGGGGATGTTTATGACGGAAATTACAGAGCGTAAGAATTATCTTTACCCTCCTTTTTACCGCCTTATTCGTATTGATATTAAGCATACTGATTTTCAAAAATGCCACGATTCCGCCAATCGTTTTGCTTCGGCATTGCGCCAGCAATTAGGGGCAAGGGTATTGGGGCCTGAGCCACCATTGGTGTCCCGCGTACGGAATAATTTTATTCAGACCATTACACTCAAGATTGAACGGACAAATATCAGTATTGCGAAGGTAAAGGAATTGATCCGGTCGGTTTTATTGGATTTTGAGCTTGATAAAGCAAATAGCGGGGTTCGTGTTCAGGTAGACGTCGACCCTTATTAATTGTGCATTCATGTAAGTTTTGTCTGGTATCGTAAATTTGCTTCCCGCGCTGAGATTATGAAATGATATGTTTTAACTTGTTAATTATTTTGTAGTTATGATTTTACTGGACAAATGTTCTGTTATTTAATTGGTATGTCTTTCATGTATTGGCTTGAAGTTAAGTGATTTGTGAATAGTTCGGTCAAATATCCCTTTTTAAAAGTAAATTTGAAACATCATGGCGTATAAGTTTATTGATAATTATCGGGAAAGAGGTGCACGCAAGAAATTGGTCGAGCACCTAAAAGGAAGAGGCATTGAAGACCAGAAAGTACTGGAAGCCATTGCGAAGGTGCCACGTCATTTTTTCTTTGATGAAACCTTTTGGAATCAGGCTTACCGGGATATTGCTTTTCCAATCGGTGACGGACAGACGATCTCCCAACCCTATACGGTTGCTTATCAATCGGAATTGCTCCACGTGAAAAGGGGGGATAAGGTACTGGAAATAGGGACTGGATCCGGTTACCAAACGTGTATTTTACTTGAACTTGGTGCAGAAGTATATACAATAGAACGTCAAGAAAACCTGTACCAACGGACAACTCAGGTATTACCTTATATGGGATATAAAGCTAATTTCTTTTTGGGAGATGGCTCCAAAGGGATTGCAGAACATGCACCTTACGATAAAATTATCGTCACTGCAGGAGCTCCATTTGTACCAGAAATCATGCTTAAACAGTTGAAAGTGGGGGGGATTTTTGTAATTCCGGTAGGAGACGAGAAGTCTCAGAAGATGGTAACAATAATTCGTGTGGGGGAAAATGATTTTGATCGAATTGAGTTAGATACATTTCGTTTTGTCCCATTGGTAGGTGATCAGGCCTGGTAGCTGAAGGAACTTATTCAAAATAGAACATGAAAAACCTTCTGCTTGATGGAAAATAAATATTTAGGAATGAATTCAATTGCTACATTATATGCGCAAAAGCATCAAGAAATTGCTTCAACGATCTTAAAATTAAATAAGCAGGTTAATACCTTGAGCTTAAGTCGGCTACTCGTTATTCTTGGCGGTGGAGCGCTGTTGTTTTATACTTTTCAGTTGGAAAGTCTACCCTTGGTCTTCTTTTGTTTCTTTGCCTTGCTATTCATTTTTGCTTATTTAGTGCGCCGGCAAAGCCAACTGGAACTTCAGAAAAATTATTTTGAAGCCTATTTAAAGGTGCTTTCCAACGAACAGAGCATAGCGGAAGGGAAAACGAATATGTATGCCCATGGAGAGCAATTTGAAGATGGCAACCACCCTTATAGTTCGGATATGGACGTATTTGGGTCCCATTCTTTATTTGCTCAATTGAACCGCTCGACGACAAAACAGGGTATTGATCTGCTGGCATCTTGGTTAAGTGCTCCTCTGGACAAGGAACAGATCCGGCGCAATCAGGAAGCATCGAAAGAACTGGAAAATGAATCCGAATGGATATGGGATTTTCAGGCAAAACTGCTGACAAACCTAAATCATAAACTGGATATTAAAGCGTTTTTGGCCAATTATTTCCAAGACCGGAATTTTAACTTTGGAAATGTTTTTATGCGCATGTATGTCAAGGTTGGTCCGGCTTTATTTACGGTGGCGCTTGTTGGGAGCTTCTTTATTCCCCAATTTACAGCTGTCGCCACCATATTGGGGCTGTTCCATGTGCTTTGGGCTTTTGCCAAAGCAGGTAGTGTAAGTTTATTTTCCTCAAGGATAGACAAGATAGGTGGAATACTGGGATCCTATGCGGATGCCATACAGGCTATTGAAAGCCATGCGTGGAAATCTACATCTCTACAGGAAATGGCGAATGAATTAAAGCAGGGGAATCATGCTGAACCTATTTCAAAAGCTTTTAAAAAACTCGCCGCACTGATCAATAACCTGGATGCGCGTAATAATGTATTTGTTGGACTATTTCTAAACCTCTTTTTGCTGTGGGATTTTAGACAAGTACTGGCTATCGTTGATTGGAAGAATAAGTATCAACATGAGATCTTAAATTCTTTTGATACTTTGGCAAAGGTTGAAACTGTGAATAGCCTTGCTATTTGGAAAAGAAATCATCCAAATTACGTCTATCCTGTCATTTTAGACAATCCTAATGAAGACAAGATTGATGCAGAGGGCATTTATCATCCGCTTATTCCGAACGAACAAGTTGTCGCTAATGATTATACAAGTAGGGATCATCGGGTCGCATTGGTGACCGGATCCAATATGGCGGGAAAAAGTACGTTCTTGCGAACAATTGGAATTAACGCAATCCTGGCCTATGCAGGAGCAAGTGTTGCTGCTATTTCATTTCGGCTACCGGTGTATAGGCTAATATCTTACATGCGCATCAAAGACAATTTGAACGAAAGTACATCTACATTTAAGGCGGAGCTTAACCGGATGAAATTTATGTTAGATACGGTTGCCTCCCATATAGATAGTTTTTTTCTGATTGATGAAATGTTACGTGGAACAAATTCGGTGGATAAGTATTTGGGATCTCGTGCAATTATCAAACAATTAGTCCGCTTGGATGGTAAAGGGATGGTAGCTACGCATGATTTGCAGCTGTCCAGTTTGGAACAGGAGTTTTCCGGAGCGGTCAAAAATTATCATTTTGATATTCAGGTGAATGAAGGGCACATGCTGTTTGATTACAAATTGAAGACTGGAGAGTGTAAGATCTTCAATGCTTCCTTGTTGCTGAAGGGGATAGGCGTGGATATTGAAGAAAATATTGGATAAAAATGACTTTACAGTATTCGGATAGCCTTACATTTGTGGTCTCTTAAATTCACAAAAATAAACAAATGACTTTACAAGAACGTATTGATTTATCGGAAACGCATGTATGTACAACCGTATTCCCGTTTTTGACCAATCATCACGATACCTTATTCGGCGGTAAGGCGATGTCCATTATGGATGAAGTGTCTTTCATGGCGGCAACGAGATTCTGCCGGAAAACTTTAGTGACTGTATCCACTGACCGTATTGATTTTAATAAAGCAATTCCTTCTGGAAGTATTATTGAAGCTATTGCACGTGTCCAGAATGTCGGGCGTACCAGTCTCAAAGTGAAGGTTGAAATATTCTTGGAGCATATGTATAAAGAAGGACGTGAGCTCGCTATAGAAGGTGTTTTTACCTTTGTTGCTTTGGATGAAAATAAACAGCCGATCCCTGTTTTAGAAGGTTTAGATATTGAATAACTTGCCTAGCTTATAGCTGGAGCGATTTTTGTCCGCTATGGCAAAGGTTTAGAAAAACGGATGGAGTAAACCACCCGTTTTTGTGTTTATTCACTTCGTTTGATCGGACTAAGTTCTTTTAATTCTTCTTCGGTAAAGAGCCGATAGTGTACTTTAAAGGTTTTGCCTAATGGTGTTTCCAAAGAAAAACCACCTGGTCCAAATCCCTCCAATACATCAAGGGTGAAATGGGCATGTTTCCAATACTCAAACAAATCTCGGTCTACCCAAAACTCATATCCTTCAACCAATCCAATCATGGCGTCATCCATCCGGGGAAAATATCCCCCTTTTTCAAAACATTGGGGCTGGGTACCTTCACAGCAGCCCCCTGCCTGATAAAACATCAATGCGCCATGTTTTGCTTCAAGGGCATGAATGAGATCCTTGGCTTTGTCCGTACTATCTATTCTGTTGACCATCGTTAAAAGAACCCTAATTTCTCCTTGCTGTATGAAATTAACATGTTTTTTGCCTGACGATAATGGGCAAGCATCATCTTGTGATTTTCTCTGCCAATTCCTGATTGTTTGTAGCCTCCAAATGGGGCGCCTGCTGGGTAAGAGTGATATTGATTGACCCAGACGCGGCCGGCCTGAATGGCACGTGGGACCTGATAAAGCTGATGTGCATCTCTGGTCCAAACACCGGCTCCGAGACCATACATCGTATCGTTGGCGATAGCAATAGCTTCTTGTTCATCCCTGAACGTTGTCACAGCCAAGACCGGACCAAAAATCTCTTCCTGGAAAATACGCATCTTATTATTTCCCTTGAATAGTGTTGGTTTGATGTAATAACCTTCTTCCAGACCTGGACCGACATGGTTTTCGTCGCCACCAGTTAGTACTTCGGCTCCTTCCTGTTTGCCCAACGTAATATAAGACATAATTTTGTCCTTTTGAATTTTGGAAGCTTGGGCTCCCATCATTGTTGTTGGATCCAATGGGTCACCAACTTTGATCTGATTGACCCGATCGATAACCCGGGCAATAAATTTATCGTAGATATCCTCCTGCACTAATAACCGCGATGGGCAGGTACATATTTCACCTTGATTAAGGGCGAATAAAACAGCTCCTTCGATCGCTTTGTCTAGAAATGCATCGTCAGCATCCATGACAGAACTAAAGAATATGTTCGGGGATTTTCCGCCCAATTCAAGTGTTACGGGTATGATATTTTCTGTAGCGTATTGCATGACTAATCGGCCCGTTGCGGTGGATCCTGTAAAGGCTGCCTTCGCGACTTTAGGATTCGTTATCAAGGCTCTGCCTAGCTCGGAACCAAAACCGTTGACAATATTTACCACACCAGCGGGTATGAGGTCACCAATAATTTCCATCAGAATCAGGATGGATGTCGGTGTGCTTTCTGCAGGTTTTAAAACAACGGTATTACCAGCAGCCAGAGCTGGAGCTAGCTTCCAGACAGCCATTAGAATCGGGAAGTTCCAGGGAATGATCTGGGCAATAACGCCGATCGGTTCGTGTACAATCAAGGAAACAGTGTTGCTGTCCAGTTCAGTTATAGATCCCTCTTCTGCACGGATTACGCCTGCAAAGTATCTAAAATGATCAATAGCGAGCGGGATATCAGCATTTAATGTTTCGCGTACTGCTTTTCCGTTGTCTATCGTTTCTACTGCGGCAATATATTCCAGATTAGCCTCGATGCGGTCGGCGATTTTGTTGAGCATAATACTCCGTTCAGTTGCGGATGTCTTGCCCCAAGTCTCAAAGGCCTTAGACGCAGTATCAACGGCTAAATCTAGATCCTCTTTTGTTGAATGGGCCACCTGTGTATATACTTTACCATCTACTGGCGAGATGTTGTCGAAATATTTTCCTTGGATTGGGGCTACAAATTTACCACCAATGTAATTGTCATATCGTTCTTTGAACGATGGTCTTTTAATTGCGCTCATATGATTTGTATTAGTTATTTTTACTCCCTTCTTATCAAAGTTAGCCAGTAATTATTCAATACCGTAGCATTATTGAAGCAAAGCATAGCATCATTGTTGCAGTAAAGCATAGGATTATTACAGCAGATATCCTAAACAATACTTGATTTTTTTTGTTATATTTCCTTTACAATAAAACTTGCAATGGCTGAGGAGAGGTCGATAAATTGCTTTTTACATGCAATTTATCTAAGTTTGATTGATATCCAATGGATAATTAGTTGATGTAATATGAGGGATAGGACACTGATTCATAGATTACCATTTTCTCAGGAGCGGGAACTCAGTACATTGGTAGAAAACCGACGTACTTTTACGTTGGATAGCCTTGAATTGAATATATTCGAAACCTATCGTGTCTCTGAATATGTGCCTTTGCGTTTTGATGATTTAGTGATGATCAATATGATTCAGGGAAAGAAAATTATGCATCTGGAACAAATAAAAGCATTCGACTATCTACCTGGACAGATGATCGTGTTGCCGCCCATGGTTGATATGCATATTGATTTTCCGGAAGCTAGTTGGGAACAGCCTACGCAGTGTACAGCATTAACCATTCGCAAGGACAAGATAGATGCAGTGTTGGACTATTTAAATGAATTTTATCCAAAGGGACAATTGGACCGCTGGCATATTGATCCCGAGCTTTTTCATCTTTACAATTCCAATGAACTGGCCGAACTGGTTAATAAATTATTTCAAATAATTATAAGTGAGAATGCATTTAAAGATGCTTTGGCGGATTTGACATTTAAGGAACTGACAATTCGTCTGCTGCAGTCACAATCGCTGATGGCATTGAAAGTGGGGAAGTCGTCTAATAAAGTGCTTATACATCTACAAGAGTTTATTCGCAGAAATATCACCGAGAAAATATCCATAGACTTACTTGAGAAGGCCGCTCACATGAGCAAAGCGAGTTTAACTCGGATGTTTAATCGTGAATTGGGTCTGAGCCCAATGGAATATGTGATACAACAGCGTATACATAAAGCAAAACAGTTGTTACTCTTAACTCGCAATGTCAAGGAATCTTGCTTTGGCGCGGGGTTCAATGACGTGAATTATTTTGTTCGGTTGTTTAAAAATAGGGTAGGCGTTACGCCAGGAGCATTTGTCCTGGCGCAATAGCAAAGTTAAAATTTCATGACGCGGTCTAGTTCGCGTTTGACATCCCTTTCCTTTATATTTTCGCGCTTATCGAAATCTTTTTTACCCTGTGCCAAAGCGATTTCAACTTTTGCAAAACCACGTGTACTGATAAATATACGCAAAGGAACGATCGTAAACCCGCGCTCTTCACCCTTTTCTTTTAGTTTTTTCAATTCTCTCTTTGTCAGCAGAAGCTGGCGATCGCGTTTTGCTTCATGGTTGTAAAATGAACCCATAGAATATTCCGCAATATGCATGTTACGAATGTAAAGTCCATCGTCAAAGAAACTGCAGAAACTATCATTAATATTTGCTTTTCCCTCGCGTATTGATTTTATTTCTGTCCCTAAAAGCCGGATTCCGGCGACGTATTTGTCTAGTAGATGATACTCAAACGAAGCTTTTTTATTTTTTATATTGATATCTGAAGATAAAGCCATATATTGTTGTATATTAGTAAGTCTATACCATTGCTATTGCAATGAACCTAAATGT
>JAQZAZ010000310.1 GCA_029239355.1 Sphingobacterium sp. | reverse complement strand
ACAAATATAACACAAATTTGTGTATTCATCTTTTAAAAATTTAATATTTTGACAAAGCAACAACGAATAAATGCGTTTGTAAAACTGGGTGAACTGTTGCAAAGGCAGCCAGAGGATCTTACTCAGATCATTCATTTGGCACAACATAAAAACCCTTGGTATACCATAAAAAATGTTGAAAAGGCACTTCATGCGATTTCATCGAACTTATCAGTAGAAAAGCTCAATTATTGGCTACAGGATTATCCCGATCTCGAATCAACAAAAACAGTAGGCTTGATTCTCGCCGGTAATATTCCGCTGGTTGGGTTTCATGATATCCTTTGCGTACTGATCAGTGGATTTAAAGCAAAAATTAAATTATCCTCTGATGACGGGGGGTTAACGACCTATGTACTCAATCGTTTAAAACAAATCGAGCCCGCTTTTGAAGCATCTTTTGAAATTGTTGATAGACTTAAAGACTTCGACCTCGTCATTGCGACAGGCTCAAACAATACAGCCCGTTACTTTGACTATTATTTTGGGGCTAAGCCTCATATTATCCGGCGCAACAGAAATAGTGTTGCCGTTATTACAGGTAAAGAATCTGCGGCACAGCTACAAGCTTTAGGACGGGACATCTTCGATTATTTCGGACTCGGCTGTCGTTCTGTTTCCAAAATTTTTGTTCCAAAAGACTATAATGTCTCCCATTTTTTTGAAGGAATAGCAGATTTTAAAGATGTGGCCGACCACTATAAATACAATAACAATTACGATTACAATAAATCCATCTATTTGATCAATGGAGACAAACATTTTGACAATGGTTTTTTGTTGCTCAAACAGGATGAGCGTACAGCATCGCCACTATCTGTCGTTTATTATGAAGAATACAACAACCTTGGAGATGTCGAAAACGAGCTGAATCAACAAGCTGAAAACATCCAATGTGTAGTTTCCGAAGTGCAACTGAATATTCAGTTGCCCGTTTTTTATTTTGGTGAAAGTCAGTGTCCTGCCTTGGATGATTATGCAGATGGGATAAATACCTTAAACTTCTTATTTGCAAACAAGTAAGCTTCGGTTAATTTCATAGTACGGAAATTGCATTAAAAATACTAACTTTGAAATCATGTATATCATTAAAGTAAGAGGTGTCGCCAAAATCCCCGACTATGTGCAGCTGCGAGATGATGCCTTCACCTTGTTGGCATATTTTAGAGTGGATCGGCCTGACAAGTCTCTTGATAAGATCGGATTGGGAGAAAAGGCAGAATATATCATGCAATTGGTCAAAGAAATGCCCTTTGGCCAAATTAAAAAATTAGAGTTTTAACGCCCATGATTGAAAATAAAGTAATTACATTAAAGAACGTTGATATTTTTCAACAGAAACATCTAGTATTATCCAATGTCAATTTAAGTATCGGTAAGGGAGAGTTTCTCTACCTTATCGGACAGTCTGGCAGTGGAAAAAGTAGTTTATTAAAAATCATCTATGGCGATTTGTATATCGGCAATGGCGAAGGAATGATTGCTGGCTTTGATTTAAAGAAACTTCATGAAAATGACGTACCTTATTTACGTCGGAAGCTAGGAATCGTTTTTCAGGATTTTCACTTACTATCGGATAGAACAATAGAGAAAAACCTTGAGTTTGCCTTAAAGGCGACTGGCTGGAAAGATAAAAAAATGATCGATGGACGTATCTTGGACGTCTTGGAAAAAGTTGGACTTCGTTCCAAATTAAAAAAAATGCCTCATGAACTTTCTGGTGGAGAGCAACAGCGGATTGTCATTGCCCGAGCACTGCTCAATAATCCGGAGATTATTTTGGCAGATGAGCCTACAGGTAACCTAGATCCTGCCACTTCAGAAGAGATTGTCCTTTTACTACGCGACATTGCCAATTCCGGAACTGCAATTTTAATGGCTACCCACGATTATACAATCATTCGCAGTATGCCTTCCCGGATTATTAAAACGGGCGACGGTATTCTACAGGATGATGTCAGTATATAAGGGAAAAACTGACAGTTAAAAAGACATTTTTTCAAATTCCGACAAATTGTTAGGCTTTTTCAATAAAATCTGACAAGCTGTCGGAATTTTATTGTTTGGCAAAAACTTTGACAAAAGAAAATATAGTAAATTTTGAATCTATTTAGCATTGAAGATATGAATGAGCAAGATAATTATTATGATGAGAGTCAAGATCAAGTAGAAACAAACTCTTCTGATCAACAAGAGCAACCTATAGACGATCAGGTAGAACTATCTCCTGAAGAAAAGATGGCTGCAGAATTGGCAGAGGCAAAGGATAAGTACATTCGTCTTTCTGCTGAATTTGACAATTATAGAAAACGTACGAGCAAAGAACGTGTTGAATTGATTCAATCAGCAGGAAAAGATGTGATCAGTAAATTATTACCTACTTTAGATGATTTTGATCGTGCATTAAATGCCATGGAAACTGCAACAGACGTGGTATCTGTCAAAACGGGAATGGATATCGTTAACAACAAACTGAGACAAACATTGTCTCAATTGGGGTTAAAGGAAATGGAAACAGTTGGTCAAGCATTTGACCCTGAATTACAAGAAGCTATTACATCTATTCCAGCCCCCACCGCAGATTTAAAAAATAAAGTAGTAGACGTAATCGAAAAGGGATACTATTTAGGTGACAAAGTGATCCGTCATGCTAAAGTAGTTATAGGTCAATAATATTAAGACGATGTCAAAAAGAGATTATTACGATATACTTGGTGTCGCGCGTTCAGCGGACGAGAAGGAGATTAAATC
>JAQZAZ010000118.1 GCA_029239355.1 Sphingobacterium sp. | reverse complement strand
TATCGTTATTCGAGCTCAAGATCCATATTTCGGATGGTTCTTAAATGTTGAAAACAAAAATAAAACATACGAAGAGTATTTAGCTTCATATATAACAATCGCTAGGAAATATCCTCATTCAAGATTTCTAATAACAAACCTATCTTCTAATCTTCAAAATTTTAAATCGAGAGGCGATGTGAGAAAAATATTTGACATTCTGTCTTCGAAATATAAAGGTTCAATGTGGGGTGTTCGCATAGTTAACTATCTGTCTGAAGAGTTTCAAAATATGTTACTTCCTACTTCCAGGATTCTTCAAAAAGAAGAAATAATTCGGGATTTTACAAAATATAATCTTGTGATTTTTACTGCATCTTGGTGTAAACCATGTCTTGAAGAAATTCCTTTATTGAAACAGATTTATAAAAATGTTCATGAAAAAGTTATCTTTACTTATGTCAGCCTTGACAATGAACATGGAATAAAACAATTCAAAGAAATTATTAAGCAATACGAGATACCATGGCGTAGTTTATATGCTTTTGGAGATCTTGAAAAAGTAAAAAGTCAATATTTAGCGGATGTTATTCCTTTAAATCTATTTATAGCTCCAGATGGTACTTATCAAAGAATTGATGTTAGGAAAATAGATGACGAGAAGAAGATTTATTCAGCCATAGGTTTAACGAATATTCAACAATAAATATGAAAATAGGATTAATAACCGTATATTTTGGAACATTACCATGGTATTTTTCATATTTTTTATACACAGCCAAATTTAATCCAGATGTTGATTTTATTTTATATACAGATAATAATTGTGCCGATTTCCTTATACCATCTAATGTTAAATTAATAAGTTTTTCAATTGAAGATTTTAATATAACAGCGACTAAAAAGTTGAAGATTCCGATCAAAGTTACTAGTTCATATAAATTATGTGATTTTAAACCCGCATATGGGACGATATTTCAGGAGGAATTATCTAACTATGACTTTTGGGGCTATTGCGATATTGATATTATTTGGGGGGATATACGTTGTTTTATAACTGATAAGCTCCTTGAAAGATATGACGTCATCAGCGCTAGGCATGACTACCTAACTGGATGTTTTTCCTTGTTCAGAAATGTTGAGAAATTTAGAACCCTTTATATGGAAAGCAAGGATTATTTGAAAGTATTTTCGACTGACACACACTTTTGTTTTGATGAAACCAATTTCGCCTTTGAAGAATTCGATCAAGGCAAACATTACAGCGAAATTTCTTCACCAATTGAAAGTATGACACACGTAATATTACGTCTCTATGAAGAAAAAGTATTAAAAGCATATTTTGAATTTCAAATCCTTGAGGGGTTAGCCGGTAATATGCTGTGGGATAACGGTAAAATCATTTATAGAAAAGAGTTTGAGTGCATGTTTTATCACTTGGTTCGATTTAAAAAAATATATAGTGAAACAATAGACCCAAGGAAACACTTTGTTCGAAATAGAATTAGAATTGGGAAAAAGAAAATTTATTGATAACAAATCACATACAAGACATGAATTCTTACTTAATCTCAATTATTATAAAATAAATGGCTATTCATAACAAGAAAATTTCTTTTTGTATCACCTGTATGAATCGTCTGTATCACTTAAAACAGACTTTGGAAAAAAATATATTGGATAACTATCTGTTGGATGAGGTTGAATTTGTGGTGCTTGATTATAATTCAACAGATAAACTCGGAGATTGGATTAAAGGGGAAATGACCCATTATATTGAGTTAGATATTTTGGTATATTATCGAACATCTAATCCCGAAGTCTATAACCGGTCTCATAGTAGAAATATGGCGTATAGACTTTCAAGAGGAGAGCTTGTCTGTAATTTAGATGCAGATAATTTTTTGGGCGTTGGATTTGCAAAAAAAATGCTGACCAATTTTCAAAGAAATGCTGATAGTTTTTATACAAGTAATTTGAACATCGAGGATGTTTTTGGAAAAGTAGTTCTTACTCGAAGTAGCTTTCTAAAAGTAAAAGGTTATAATGAAGGACTTAATGGATATGGTTTTGAAGATGTTGATTTTTTTAGCCGGCTTGAAGGAAGTGGGTTGACACATAATTTATTTTACGAGCCAGAATTCCATAAATATATTTCTCATTCTAAATATGAGAGAGTTCAGAATGAAAAGTTTTTCAAAAATCTAGAATTTATTTATATATCTTATAAAACTCCTTACCTTTCAAATGTGATTATTTTCTATAAAAATAACACCTTTAAGCTAATTGAATTTATTGACAATCCACATTTGAATAGACTGAACGAAAAGGAAAGATCGTTCCTTGAGCGATTTACGGACGAATTGACATACGTTATGATTAATAAACCATTGATATTTGGAAAATGGGAAGTAAAGGATAATAGATTGTTCGTTCAAATAGAGGAAACCGAATTTGAGTTTACAGAGAATGCTGCTTTTATTAAACTAAATGAAGAAGATTTCTATAAAATTGATGATGAAGACTTAATAATCGATATTCTTTTGACTTTTTCTACCTCTTTAAATATTTTGGAAGCAAAAAAAATACTGAATGATCCATATATTAATAAGAGAGGATTTGGAACAGGCCAGGTTTTTAGAAACTTTGACTATTCAAAAATGATTGAGCTAAACTAGACAAATATAATATGTATTTAAAAGAAGGGCTGTCTTGGAATTTTATCTCTCTATTCTATGATCGTACAAATTGGGATATTTTAATCGAAAAAATAAATGACTTTGAGACTGAAATTTGTACACGCTGTAAAGATTTTTTAATTTCTTTTTCTGAGGAAAAAGGTGACAATATTAGACTTACCATATCTTCTGAGATTGGAGATTACGAGTATATCAGAAAGGAGACATACACTTACTTTTCTTCATTTTTTATCGAGTCTCCTTCTGTTCAGGAAAAGAAAGTAGCGTATGGCAAAATGTTTTGGAGGGGCTATGATAATAATAGTATAGCATTTGATATTTTTAAATTGACACATTATGGACAACATGATATAGATTTAATAAAAAAAACAAATAATGTAATCTTTAAATTGGTTCACCCAGACTACTCCCAAGATAATTTTAGTTCTCTTTCCTTATACCTTATGATTACTTTGTTGAAGTTATTTATAGTCAAAGATGATCGAAAATTGGTATTAAATAGTATGATGTCGAGTGTAGCAAATGATTTTAGAAGTTATGGCCTACTCAACAAAATTTCGAAGTTGATGAAAGAAGAGGCTATAGACGAAAGAGATTTAGAAGAAATACTAGATTCATATTTGGAAAGTGATCCTCCAGACGATATTGCTATATGGAGTGATTTGGTGTATACATTTGAAAGTCCAAGAATTCAGGAAAATTTTATTTTTATAATTGAGCAATTATTTGAGACATTGGGGCAAAACCAATATCATCGCGCACTTTCGCTAAAAATTCTTCAATCATGGGTTGACAATAAAAATGGATTATTTTAAGGGAGATTACAATTTCGAGATTCGGTAAATTTAGCTACAGGATTAAAATTTTGTCCATACAAAAAGAGATTTTGAGGGAGGGTAACTCAGGCTGTGTCATTGGATTAAAATCTTAAAAACCTCCTCCCAATTTGAGCCTGTCCCCAAATCTAATACAAAGTTGAGATTTGGTCCAACTCCGGTTATGCATTTGCATCGTCCATTTTTTTGCAATATCTTTAATGATCAGATACATTGGTTTCATTAGTCCCTGTTCAGAGCTGAAAGCTCCTTTAGACTTAATGATTTTTCGTATGTGTTGGTGCATTCCCTCGATTGGATTTGTCGTGTATATAATCTTGCGAACCTGTTCCTAGTACTCAAAGAAAGTGGAAAGATTGGTCCATTTATCCATCCAGGATTTGGCAGCAAGAGGATATTTATTGCTCCATTTTTCTTCGAAAGACAAGGGGTTCTCATAACCTATTTCTTCGATCACGGCTTTATAGACAGGCTTTAGATCCTCTATTAAAAGGTACTTATTTTTTTCGGTTACATAGCGCATGCTTCTTCTGATCTAGTGAACGATGCACAACCGGCTCTTTGTTTTTGGAAAAATAGTTTTATGATAATTCTCGAGGTGTCAAAAACAGAGTCGTCTATGCGTCAAATGTTGGCCGGAGTGTCATTTCATTGATCCGGAATTCGGCTTCGGTAGGCGATGTGGAGTCTGTCACTGTCCAGAATGTTTATGTAGATAAATGCGGGCTGACTAACAGCGATGTTGGTGGAATCCGGGTACGGGGAACAAAGAACTGTACCATCGATAACGTCAAGATCAATGAATGCAATAGTGTAGGTATCCGTGTCAGCGGCGATTGGTTCGGATTTAAGGGCACAGTAAACAGCTATGCAGACTTGGCTTCACTTACAGGTTTAAATAAAGGTGATATTTACAGAGTATCTTCCGAAGGACTATTATATACCTATTTAGATAACCAATTCCAGCAACAAGGGCAGGGACAGTCGCAAGAGCTGTTAAAATGCAAGAATCTCGTGTTGAGCAATATCAGTATCAATAAAATTCAGACGTCTGTCAATGGTGAGGGGGTAAGGGTACAGGGAGAAGCTTTCTGTTCACATGATGATATTACATTGTCCGATATTTATATTGGCAATAGTCAGAGCACTGGAGTTTTGGCTACCTATTCTAATCGGATTACGGTTAACAATTTAAAGATTGATAAGATCAATACCTCTCGCGGAATGCAGTTTACGCTATGCAATGACATTCATGCACAGGGAGGTTATATCTCCAATATCGGTAATTACGGAGCAGGCTTTACAGATTGCAAAGATGTGCTTATTAGCGGTTTGAAGATTACAAACCCAGGTGTATCGGCTTTCTATTTTAATAATACTACTGATGCGGTTAAAATAATAGGCTGTACCACTAGAGATAATCGGAGCCCTAAGCTGATGACTAATTCAGTAATCGTTGAGTCTAACTTACCCGCTCGAAATCCCAAATATATTATAGCGGATAATGATTTTGAGGATGCCGTTGGCAATAAAATTACGATACAGAATGGTGTGTTACAAGATCGTATGAAAATCTCCAATAATGTAGGTGTATAGGGTAAATTAAATGGATCATATAGTACGATAAGGGACTGATCTTTTTTGATAGTTAGGGTTTGATCAACCTTTCCTAGGAAATGATCAATAGTTATTTAAGGTAACATACTTATCTTTAGGTATTGAAGAACCACACGTCGGTTTACGGTTAGTTCGACCAACAGATTAGCCAAATTGCTTCCCTCTGCCGGTTAGGAGGGAGGCTCTTTTTTATAGTTTAGAAAAATCACTCTTTTAAAATTACTGGTATTTGTATTTTTTTTGATTTCTCAATTCCCAAAATCTCGTATGATAGAGAAATAATACTTCCACAACTATCTAATTGTTCTTTTGTGATTGTTATAATTTCCGCAGAAACATTTTTTGTAACTTGTTTTTGTGGGGTGACAAAAGTTATAGCTTTCATTTGGGGCTTAAATATATAACCTATACGATTCAAACGCATTGTACTATTACCTTCATATTTATGATCTTTTTTGCTAGAAAATGGCTCGAAAAAAACAACTTCAATCTTTCCACAAATTATAGGCATTACTATGCCAAATACCCCTGCTCCAATTATTATACATACAATAAATAATGGAAAATTTGTGTATTTTTTGTGATAAAAGATTTCTTTTAAATTGTAATTGTAAAATGGATACAGTATCAACAATGTTGTCGCCAAACTACTTAGTTCTATAAAGGCCAATCTCCAATTGTTTGAAAATACAACAAGGTTAAAATATAAAAATTGCATTAAGCACCACGTTAGGATAAATAGCCAATATTTCAATACAAATTCGCTAATACCTGAAGACAAGTTAATTAAGAAAGAAGTTTTGTCCAATTTTGTTTTTGCTAGTGAATTGGTTTTACCGAAAAAAGTAATTAACAATAATCCGATGATTAAAGTTAAAATATAGTGAGGAATTGCAAGCGCAAATATTGATAAAAAATCTTCCGAACCTGTGGGGAAATTAACTATTTCTTTAAGAAGGAAGAACCAAGAAACAGACATAATTGAAATAAGAGTGAAAAAGTCTGGAAACGGTATCACTATTTCTTTGTTTTTATTTTTTACAATATTCATATTGGCTGAATTTATTTTTTTAATTTAAAAAAATAAAACACAATTATCAAATACTGTAGTTGAAGTGAGAGATGTTTGATAACAGCATAAGTATTTATGCAGAGAATAGTGGATTATTTTATTGATAAGTGAGAGTTGTCAAATGATATCAATAATTAGTATTTTTGTACAAAAAACCGGCTATTCCAAAGTTAATTTTTAATAAACTATAATGCAATGTAGCACTACTTTGATTGTTTAGTGCGTGGATTGAGTGGAACCAAAAGTTTAAGAATAAAAAGATAATGGATAATATTTTTACAAACATTTTTGAATTTGTTGTAAATAAAACTCATAATGTATATCATAAGGCGCTGTTTTTTCTATCTGCAATAATTATACTTGTTGTTTTAGACAACACTTTGAATTTTACGTCAAGCTATAATAACATCAGAAGATATGAACAAATGCAGGCCATTAATAGCATTATATCGGATACTACATTAAGTAATTCTGATAGAAAAATTTTAAAACAAAACCGATCTAATATTTTAATACATAAAACATGGAAGGATAAAACTTATCAATTTTTTAATTCAATTGATTTTAATTTTAGTAAGCAAAATAATGAAGTTACACCTTCTAACAATGTTCCCATAGGGGATCCAACACATCCAGAAGTTAAACCAGCAGAAAAGGAAAAGATAGCAAATGATCAAAGAAATTACTGGGTACATTTTGTTACTTCTAGTTGGACAATAGTTTTATGTATGATTTTTTTACCTTTTATACCATTCTTTGCTAAAAAAGCAGATATAAAAGGAGCGATTTTGGGAATACCAATATTTGAGCTTTTCTTTTATATACTAGCTTGGTCATTCGCTAAAGTGTTGTCATTTATCCCTATTATATTGAATAATGTAAACTACAATTATGCATTAAATTTCGCCATACATACAGCTATAATTTTTGTTTTAGGATACATTACTAATAAGAACCAAAAGAGGAGAAAATCATAAAGAGGCAACTTATTTTAAAGTTAAAATAGCTAAGTTAGGAAGATCATTTTGTGTTCAACATAATTTATCTAAAATAGATTACGTTGTCTACTTGTCGGTATCTTACTCTTACCGCTTACCTACACCTTGTTTTCTTCGGAGAGCGCCATCGTTTCGACTTACACATGGTTCATTATTGTCGATTATGTTAAAATGATGGTAAAACTAGTAGTTCTCCCTTCATTTTAACATAATGTTATTGAAAGGATCTATATGAATCGCATAATCCAATGATTACAATCTAAATATTTATTGAATTCTCTCTAATAATTGTTTTAAATTCAGAAAATATTTCTTTAAACTCGTAACTGTCTCGTCCTAGAAAAACTTTACAGTAGATTATTCATTTCCGTATACTTTCACCACAACAACTTTTTGATGTCCCATTAATTGCAACTTAATGTATAAATTTTTATCACCTCTTATTTTAAACTTGTATTGTTTTTCAATATGGATCTTATGGCTACCATTGGCGGGGATCGAGAAAAGAACACTATATTCTTCGCGACCTAAGGAAATTAATTTTTGATCCTTATCTTTCGGACTTTTTCCCCAAAAGAGCTCATAGCCGCGGATGACCACATTCTTATCGGCTGCATTATAAAGGATAATTTCATCATTCTCCGGTCCTCCGGAAAATGAATAACTTGTATCAAATCGCGGTCTTGACTTGCGAATTTCCCGAATACCAAGTATGATGGTCATTGCAGTTCCAATCGTTCCAATTATTCCAAGAATAAGTTCTTCGCTCATATAAATTTAAAAGTATTAGTAAATTCCATTTTAATAATAACCTCCACGGATCCATGTTGGTCTATTCTGCTTAGCAAAAAGTATTTGTTCGTCTGTTGGTGGGTTACTAATATCAAGATGTTCCACCAATATAACTTTTTCAACAAGACGGTTAATACGAAGGGATACATTCATACCTTTCATTATAAAGCTGCCTCCTAGTTGAGTATTTTTTACTAAAATTCCTCGGCTGATGAGGCCACTTACTGTTTCATCATCAATTGGCATCTCTATCGATTTTTTACCCTGTAGGATGAATTCTCGAAGGACAGATTTTTCGAAGGAATCCAGTTGAGCTACCTGGGTTTTCATGTAATTAACGCGCTTTTTTCTTAGGAACCAATTGATTAGCGAATGTATGATCCAGATAAAAAAATTCAACACTGCAAAGGATACCGAAATTATGAATACAAGTCCCACTATCCATCCATATTGTGTTTTCAATCCGTTGAGGAACATTTTGTCATCAAATATCTTTTGGTCAAAGAACAAAATAAAACCGGTTACAAATGTAAGAAGCAAAAAAAGCTTGGTAGGCAGTTTCGTAAAGTCAAATAGGGCTTTAATATATTTTTCCACTTTTATTGTTGGTTAATAAGTACAAATA
Source organism: Sphingobacterium sp. (assembly GCA_029239355.1). Lineage (GTDB taxonomy): Bacteria > Bacteroidota > Bacteroidia > Sphingobacteriales > Sphingobacteriaceae > Sphingobacterium. Next base: position 4,484 of record JAQZAZ010000118.1, on the reverse strand, counting down.
TACTAAAAATTATAGTTCCGAAGGAGAAATTCAGCTCAAGTAAAAAGGCCAGCTATTTCACTATATTAACATACTGAGCTCTTCATTTTATGATGATTCAGACTATTGAAAGTGGAATTTCTTGTTTGGTGGTGATAAGCTTTGGGAGTCCAAAGTAAAATTTAGGTGATAAAAAAAAGGCGATTATTCTACCATCTTCCATTATGACAAAAAATATTTCTAACACTCTACTAACTTCATTTTCTAAGCTGTTACAGGAACACTATAGTATAATTAAAATTAAAGATTCTCCTTATTTTTTAGTGCCAATTGTTCTATAACCTGTATATATAGATATTGGAGGAAAAGCCAAATTCCATATACTAAAAAGGTGCAGCTAATAAAAAATATAACTTTTGCTACCCCGATTTCCCAATACTGGTTTAAAATAATTGATAAGCTATATACAGTAAATACAATTGGAAGTAATTGGACAAGGGCAAGTGGCAGACTGATAAGCATATTTAGAATTGTAGTTTTATTATCGATACTTCTTCCGTTACTTATTATTTTATTTAATAAACCCCCAGGAAGAGTTTGTCCACAGACCCTTTCAAAAGAATTATTTTCCCCATCAATTCCATATATTTCCATAAATAATAACCTATAAGTTTTTAAAATTTCACCTTTCTGTATCGATGATACAATGTAAAATAATATAAGTAAGCTACTTGCTAATGGAATTAATAACTCGAAAGAAGAATTTAAGTCAACGGAGGCTCCATTTATTTCAATGTTAGATATTGATTCTGTTTTAAAAAGAAAATAGATGAAAATGAGAAACGCGATCCACTTTGTGATAGTAAGGACGTAGTTTTCGGTTGTCTTATATGAATCTCTAAGATATTCCAACAACAACGTTTTGTTCTCCTTATTGACCTTACTAATATATTCGAATGTGTCTTCAATTTCCATAAAATTTTTATCAATTATACAAAATTTAAGACACAGTTTTGGAAGGATTTTTTTAATTGCCCCGTGGTAGTGGAAATATCTTTTGAACAGCAGCTCGGATTTATAGAAACAGATCGAGGAGTTACACCACCTACAAATTTATAGTAGCCGTTAAAAGAAATATTGGCTATTAATATAGTAGACATCCAATGTTTAAAAATATACGACTATTCATTTACAAGTACTATTAACTCCCTTTACTCGATATCACATGCCACACACTGCCTCTAGAACTTTCCTTATCACCAGCATAACCTGAGATAAAGTAGGAATGAAAATGGAACACAGTTTGCTCGGCTGATTCACCGCAGTTCGTTCCGATTTTTCAGATGAGCTAAACGATTTTTATAAATGTTGGCAAGTTTAATTTTTTTGCAATAAAAATATTATAAATTTTCTCCACCTTGTATTTATCTATTTGAGGAAAATGTCTTAGTAAAGTTTTGACACGCTCTTCATCCACAGTATTGGATATGTTCGATAATCTTTCAGTTAGAATAAATGCAACTTCCATAGGAATATCATACCTACCATTAAATTTCTTTATGCAAAAATAGTATTTCAAAGCACTTTTTAACCCCATTATTCCCTGGCCGAATCGAACCGATCCAATATATATCTTCAAAATATCATCTTTAGACAGAACCATGCTCAGCCATAGGGCCACAAATATTTCAAGTATTTTTCTTTTATATTTACTTTGGTTCGTTGGTATAAATATCGTTCTGGCCAACTGCATTTCTATCGTAGATCCTCCACTTGGCAGCCATTTATTTTTCTCCCTCAAAAACTTATTCTGGCTCAATAAAGCACGTATAAATGACTTACTATCTATTCCTTTATGAGAAAAAAAACGTGAATCCTCTATTTTAATTATAGTTTTCTTTAAATTATCATATTGAATTTTATTAATATCTAAATCTACATAGCTCAGTCTTGCACGATAAAGAGAGTATTCGAAATTCTTGAAAAATTTTATTCTAAACAACCTTGCAATAAAAACTGAAAAATGCAATAAAAAATTCTCATGGCGATCAAACAAATTAACACGATAGCTAATGAAGTACGAAAGGAAAATCAATATAATTCCTATTAGCCAAGTCCAGTTTATATTGCTGGTATCAAAAGAACTATCAAAATTAAAATATAATTTACCGTTAGTATAAAATCTAAATGTCCAAATTATACCGACCACTAAACTTAGTATCCAAACCGGTGAAGACTGAAATTTAAACCAGCCATTGAAAAATTTTATTCTAAATGGATTAGTTGCACCTTCCATTCTGTCCTTTGGAAGAGTTAATTGGACTGATGAATAGTCTAATCCTAACATTGATCGTAATGTCACAACTTTTCTCGCATTAATTGTTATTTCTTTTTGTAAATCAGCAAAATATCGCAGTAAAATGATACCCATTACATACATAAACAATGAGAATACAAATAGATTTAAGTCTGTGAGATAATGCCTTATATCAAACTTTTCAACATTTAATACAATGGTCAAAATTACTGTTGAAAATCCAATTAAAACATTTGCGAACTGCGTATAAACTTTACTTTGACTTGAAGATGCATTATGTGCATTCTCTAATTCTAGCAATGCGATATCTCTATTTCGATTTTCTATCTTGGAGAGTGGATAATAAACTTCGGTCACCATAGTTTATATTTTAATTTTTTTAAAAAAAAGACTGTATTGTTGTTAGTTAATATTTATTTAAGGTAATACAGATTTTATGTGCTAATAGAGACTGTAAAACAAAATGTTTTTCTTGTCACTAGTGTGATTGAATATAATGTGGTTTAATTACTTGCTAATTACTGTTTATTGTAAAGATTAATAACTTCCCTTGCTCGGTATCACATGCCTGACACCACCTCTGGGATTTTTCATGTCGCCAGCATAACGTGGGATGAGGTGGCAATGAAAATGGAAGACCGTTTGTCCGGCGGATTTACCGCAGTTCATACCGATATTGTAACCGTCAGGAGTGAACTCAGACTCTACCAAGGATCGAGCTAATCCGATCGCGTTATCTAAGTCAGCTTTTTCATCAGGGGTTAGCTCAAAATAATCACTACGGAGTTCTTTGCTTATAATTAAGGTATGACCTGGACTTACTGGAAAGCCGTCTCTGATCAGGAAGAAATGATGGGTTTCTCCGATTTGTTTCTCTGTTGGTAGTTCTAAAAAGTTCTTAATACTGCTCATAACTGAAATTTCGCTGGAGGTTAATTCTTGTAGTTTAATAGAGTAGGAGTGTGCCATTGAATCGATTGAAACTTCTGTTCTATTTTGCCGTAACTGATTTCATCTTTTTCATCGACTCGTCAATTGTTTTCATTAAATAATCGATAGACGAATTTACTTCTTCATTTGGAATAACCAAAGGTTTAATATCCGCTCTTGGAAAATCCAATTTACCGGCAAGTTCAGGGAAAAGAAATTTTAGTTTTTCATCATTCAGCCCGCTGTAATCTAAGAAAGTCCAACCTTTGACACTTGGTTCCTTGATTGCCATCAAAGTCGCATACCTAATCATTTTTTTTGTGTTGTCTGGTATATCTAAGACAATCAATTGTGGAAAGAAGCAGTACTCAATATTTTTTACTTTGGAAATTTCTCTATCGGTATAGTTGATTACCGAATCTATTGTGATATTATCTTTTTGTATCTCGGCCATACTTTTCTTAAAAAGCTTTAAGGCATTTTCTTTTCCGCCCATTGGTTTAATTAGCCTTGGCGAGGTTAAGTTTAAGGTGGCTAGTGGGTTGTTAAGAGTCGAGATTGCACTCATTTTTGATAACGCAATTCTAAGCTCAGGATCTTTTTGAGCATAACTATGCGTAAAATTGACAATGATGGCGATTAAAATTAATAAAAAGGATCTCATGGCGTTTTATTTTTCTAAAAATTTCCTGGCAGTTCGATCCACGGCTCCCATTCATGAATGGAATAGGAGAGTGCTAGATTATACTGCGCTTGTAGAAAGATACGTCTTTTTTCTTCTGTCTTGCCTGTTTGATTTATAATTGTTTCGGCTAATGGATGTTTACTTTCAATATAGAATTCATTTCGATTATACAGTCGCTCTAGGTAGCGGCGATGCGGTACCCTTGCACTTTTATCACCATTGATCTTTGGGCCAGCTAATACCAGATTCCAAACGCCGTTAATATTTGAGTCCTCCGCTGCATGTTCTCGCTTATTAAGATGGGGTAGGAAGTGGTCCACTTCGCAGATATTCTTCGATCCTTTATTGACAAAAATATCTTGATAGGAGTAGAAGCATTTCCCTTTTTGATATCCGTTTAATGCATCTCTCACTGAAGTAATATTAATCCTTCGCATTAGAGAATCTATAAACAATTCCTGTTTTAGAGAATCTTGTTTGACTTCTAATAGGTTAGGATTTATCTGCAAGTTCCAGGCTGTTTCAACCAGGCTCCATCTGGCGTCAACCTCTTGTTCCAAATTAATGAATTGA
>JAQZAZ010000117.1 GCA_029239355.1 Sphingobacterium sp. | reverse complement strand
ATCCTTTACGCGCGGTGAAAATTTTGCTTCCATTGAATACCTTTCTGTTTTATATTAAGGATATATAAATGTAGTAAATTCTACATTTCAAACCTTAAATTTATTTTAAATAATGTCATCAACAATTAAGCCATGACCATTATACGTCCAAAATGTCAGTATAAAAGATTACATTTGTATGTTAATATAACAAGAGTTTTCCAATTTTTTTAAATTTTATGTCAGACGAGAAGATTATTTTTTCGATGGCGGGTGTCAACAAAATCTATCCGCCTCAAAAACAAGTTCTAAAAAATATCTATTTATCTTTTTTCTATGGTGCTAAAATCGGCGTGATCGGTCTGAACGGATCCGGAAAATCTTCATTATTGAAAATTATTGCGGGTTTGGACAAATCGTATCAGGGTGAAGTCGTGTTTTCTCCAGGCTATTCTGTAGGATATTTGGCGCAGGAACCGCAATTAGATGCCGAAAAGACCGTCCTTGAAATTGTTCAGGAAGGTGTTGCCGAAATTACAGCTACCTTAAAAGAATACGAAGAAATCAATGAGAAATTCGGCTTGCCTGAGGTCTATGAAAACCCAGACGAAATGGATAAACTGTTGGCTAGACAAGGCGAATTACAAGATAAAATAGATGCAACAAATGCTTGGGAAATCGATTCTAAATTGGAAAGAGCAATGGATGCATTACGATGCCCGGAACCTGATGCCAAAATTGCCAATTTGTCAGGTGGTGAACGTAGACGTGTAGCATTATGTCGCTTATTATTACAAGAGCCAGATGTTTTATTACTCGATGAGCCGACCAACCACTTGGATGCTGAATCTATTGATTGGTTAGAGCAACATTTAAAACAATATAAAGGAACAGTCATTGCTGTTACCCACGACCGTTATTTCTTGGACAATGTCGCAGGATGGATATTAGAACTGGATCGCGGTGAGGGCATCCCATGGAAAGGAAACTATTCTTCTTGGTTAGACCAAAAAGCTAAACGTTTGGCACAGGAAGAAAAGCAAGAAACTAAACGTCAAAAAACATTGGAGCGTGAACTGGAATGGGTACGTATGGCTCCAAAAGCCCGTCATGCCAAATCGAAAGCCCGTCTTCACAACTATGAAAAGTTAGCTTCTGAAGAAACCAAAGAGCGTGAAGAAAAATTGGAATTGTTTATTCCACCTGGACCGCGCTTAGGTAATTCCGTCATTGAGGCAACCGATATTTCCAAAGCTTATGGTGACCGTATCTTGTTTGAAAATTTAAGTTTTATGTTACCTCCTGCAGGTATCGTTGGTATCATCGGACCAAATGGTGCAGGTAAAACAACGTTATTCCGCCTGATCACAGGACAGGAAACTCCGGATACGGGATCGTTCAAAGTGGGGGAGACTGTTAAATTGGGTTACGTCGATCAGATGCACCATGACCTTGATCCTGAAAAATCCGTTTGGGAGAATATCACTGGGGGTAACGATAATATGATCCTAGGCAATCGCTCTGTAAATTCTAGAGCTTATGTGTCTAAATTTAATTTTAATGGAGCTGACCAACAAAAGAAAGTAGGTGTACTATCTGGTGGAGAACGCAACCGTGTCCATTTGGCAATTACATTAAAAGAAGGTTCAAATGTGCTTCTACTCGATGAGCCAACTAATGATATTGACGTCAATACATTACGTGCTTTAGAGGAAGGTTTGGAGAATTTCGGCGGCTGTGCCGTGGTAATTTCTCACGATAGATGGTTTTTGGACCGTATCTGTACGCATATCCTCGCTTTTGAAGGTGATTCTCAAGTCTATTTCTTTGAGGGTAACTACACTGAATATGAGGAGAACCGTAAAAAACGTTTGGGTGATGTAACTCCGCATCGTATTAAATACAAAAAATTGGTAAAATAAAAGTAATCATGGAAAGCGGAAGGCTTTTAGCTGCGATAATAGACCACGCCATCGATGGAATTATTACCATAGACAACAGGGGGAATGTGGAAAGCATTAACCCTGCTGCCCTGGAATTGTTTGGTTACAACGCTGAAGAAGTTATAGGACAGAATGTTTCCATGTTAATGCCCGAACCTGATCGGGGTAATCATGATAGTTATCTCCATAATTATCAAACGACGGGACATAAGAAAATTATCGGGATCGGCCGGGAGGTGATGGGATTAAAGAAGAACGGAGAAACTTTTCCGTTCCGCTTGGCAGTGAGTGAGGTCTGGCTTAAAGATAAAAATATTTTTACTGGATTTATCCACGATCTATCACGTGAAAAGGCTGCGGAAGATATGCTAAAACAGCATGCCGCCGAATTGGAACATAAAGTCAGTGAAAGGACGCGTGATTTAATAGCGTTGGTTTCTGAATTGGAAAAAGCAAAGGCTGAAGTCTCTAAATCACTGGAGAAAGAAATTGAGCTTAATCAGCTTAAATCGCGCTTCGTATCCATGGCTTCACATGAGTTTCGCACACCGTTGAGTTCTGTCCAACTGTCTGCTTCGCTGATTGAAAAATATGCGGATCGTCCCGATGATAAAGCGAATATCATTAAACATACGAACAAAATCAAAGGTGCAGTGCAACTCCTGACCAGTATACTGAACGACTTTCTGTCACTGGAAAAATTGGAGGCAGGTATCGTGGTCATGAACAAACAGTATATAAATTTGGTTGAACTAGCTGAGGAAATTACTGAGGAAATGCAGTTGATATGCAAGAAAAATCAGCATATTGTCTATCAGCATACAGGCGAGGTCGGCCATTTTTCATTGGATCAGAATTTATTGAAAAATGCACTGGTGAATCTAATTTCCAATGCCATCAAATATTCGGGCGAGGATACATTAATTGAATTTACGACTTGTATTGATCATGAAGGTTGTTCAATTTCTGTAAAAGATAACGGTATTGGTATTCCCGAAGAAGATCAGGTGCATTTATTCGAGCCTTTTTTTAGAGCACATAACACCGGAAATATTCCGGGCACTGGATTGGGACTAAATATTGTGAAGCGATATATCGAACTTATGGAGGGTAAAATGGAGTTTGTTTCGGAAGTGCATAAGGGAACATCATTTAAAGTCAGTTTTGATAAGATGTGAATTCCATCTCATCAATAGTAGAATGATAGGCTTGTAGATCTAAATGGGAAGGATTTGTGCATCCAAATGACTATAGATACGAATGAAGAACTGAGTGTAAAAAGTTAATTGAAAGCAATGACAATAGACACTCATCAATAATTATTGAGAGATGAAAAATAAAAAGACAATTCTAATCATTGAAGACAATATTGATATTAGAGAGGGAACAACGGAGATTTTGGAGTTGACTGGACGGTATGATGTCATTACAGCTGAGAACGGCCGGATAGGCGTTGATTTGGCAACCCGACATATTCCTGATTTAATTCTCTGTGATATTATGATGCCCGAATTGGATGGTTATGGTGTACTGTTTATGTTAAGTAAAATAGAGAGTACTTCAAAAATTCCTTTTATTTTTCTGACTGCCAAAGCCGAACGCGCGGATATGCGCAAGGCAATGGAGATGGGAGCTGATGATTACCTGACGAAACCCTTTGATGATGTCGAACTGATGAATGCAATTGAAGTTCGACTGAAAAAACACGAACAGCTGTCTGCCGAGGCGCCAGAAGACTACGATTTACAGCTGAGTGCGGAAGAGCAAGTTTTACTACTTCAGGAATTGATCACCAACTCTCGGGTGAAAACAGTAAAAAAGAAACAGTCAATCTTTGAGAAAGACGATTCACCTAATTATGTCTATTATGTCAAATCGGGTCAGATTCGCAGCTTTAAATCCTACAAAGATGGACGTGAATTATCGACCGGAATTTTTATACAAGGGAATTATTTTGGCTATGCTTCTGTGTTGTTGAATGAAAATTATGAGGATTATGCGGAAGCTGTTGAACCTAGCGAAGTTATTTTAATCCCAAAAGACGCATTTTTGGAGCTCCTTTGGAAAAAGCCTGCAATAGCAAGCAAATTTATTAAATTGCTTTCTGTAGACCTGCGTGAAAAAGAAGAACAATTGTTGGGCTTCGCATACCATTCCGTCCGTAAGCGTGTTGCTAATGCATTGATCAGTGTCGCTGAAAAAAGCGGAGTTAATATCAATGAGGTCAATACCTGCTCAATTGATGTTACCAGAGACGGGATTGCTTCGATAGCGGGTACGGCAAATGAAACAGTATCCCGTATGCTTTCTGATTTTAGAGAGGAAAAGTTGATCTCGAAAGAAAAAGGAAAGATTTATATCAATTCCATTAAAAATCTGCGCGATGTAAAACAGTGATCATTCACTTAACAATTAAAGCAAATAGATTGGCCTGAAGATGCTTCGGATCATTTAAATCTTACATACAAAAAAGGGCGTCCCCGAATTCACCGGGGACGCCCTTTTTGCATAATTGTGATATATATCATTGTTAGGTATGGTCACGTATCATGTTTTTTGGCCTAGCTATGATTTACTTTTGTTATTAGGATAAACTTATATAGAGTTGATTGTAGAGTTCAAAATGAAAGTAGTTGTATATAATGTGAGGTCATTTGAAAAAGAGTTTTGGGCATTGGCCAATGCAAAACAGCATGATCTAACCTTGATTTCAAATGGATTAAATCTTGAAACGCAAAATTACGCGCGCGGAAAGGATGCGGTTGTCATCTCTGGGGGCGATATTTTGGATGACAAAATGCTACTTAATTTGAAAGAATTAGGAATCAACAGGATCATGACAAGAAGTAAGCATACATCCCATATTGATTTGGTCAAAGCGGGTGATCTGAGAATTCAGATTGCCAATGCGCCTTTTGAGGATCAAAGCCCAAAAGGACTGGCAGAACAGACTGTTCGAAATCTCAATCTGTGGGGAATGGAAAAATGTGTCGGTAAAGCTTGCTGTTGTTTAAATGATTGTGCAAAAAATAATATTCAATGAGTACACAGGAAAAATCTATGGAGGAATTGGTTCAGAAATATAATGTTGCGGCGCCACGGTATACCAGTTATCCAACAGTTCCATTTTGGGACGAGAGAACATTTTCTACCGAAGCTTGGAAGGATCAAGTATACTGTACTTTTCAACAGTCAAAAGATAAGGGACTGAGCCTATATATACACCTTCCTTTTTGCGAAAGTCTATGCACCTACTGTGGCTGTAATACGCGTATCACAAAAAATCATCAGGTTGAACTGCCGTATATCAACTCTCTCTTGAAAGAGTGGGAGATGTATTTGGCAGTTTTCAATGGTGAAAAACCTTTGTTGTCAGAAATACACCTGGGGGGTGGCACGCCTACATTTTTTCAGCCCGAGAACCTGAAATTATTGATTGAAGGAATTCTAAAACATGTCAATGTAGCGGCGGAAAGCTCTTTTTCATTCGAAGCGCATCCTGCCAATACCAAAACCGCACATCTACAGATCCTTTTTGATCTGGGGTTTCGCCGTCTGAGTTTGGGCATACAGGATTTTGATCCGTTGGTGCAGTTTATGATTAATAGGCATCAGTCTTTTGAAGAGGTGGAAGAGGTAATGATGAATGCGAGGAAAATTGGATTTGATTCTATTAATTTCGATTTGATCTATGGATTGCCCAAGCAGACCCAAGCGTCTGTACGGGATACCATTGAAAAATCCATGCTGCTCAGGCCGGATCGGATATCTTTTTATAGCTATGCCCATGTCCCTTGGTTGAAACCTGGACAGCGACACTATACAGAGGCAGATCTGCCGAAGGGTACTGCCAAACTAGCACTTTATAATATCGGGAAAAAGCTGATTCTGGCACAAGGCTACGCAGATATCGGGATGGACCATTTTGCAAAAAAAGAGGATGAACTTTATTCGGCTTTCCAGGAGGGACGCTTGCACCGTAATTTTATGGGTTATGCCGATCGGTTTAACCCCTTGTTAATTGGCCTTGGTGTGTCTTCGATCAGCGATGCCTGGGGTGGTTTCGCACAAAATGTAAAAACAATCGAAGAATATCATAAGCTGATCGCAAACGGAGTATTGCCTGTAGTGAAGGGGCATATACTTACTGCAGAAGATTTGGTCATAAGACGCTATATCCTTGATATGATGTGTAAAGGCAAAGTACAATTGGATCCTACATCGTATTTAACCGAAGAAATTAAGGAAGAATTGGAAACATTGGTCCAAGACGGCTTAGTCAGCATAGAAGGGGATCTGATACGATGCACTGCTATCGGTCGGTCGTTTCTACGGAATATCTGTATGGCGTTTGACCAGCGTTTTTTGAAGGTAAGTACAAAAACGCAGTTATTTAGTGAAGCAATTTAATTAGCGGTATGGCCGAAACTAAGGAAGAAATAAAGCTGACTGAGATATGTTTCCACTGTGGAGACAAAATCGAAGAAACAGGTTACCATCTCGATGATCATGATTTTTGCTGCCTCGGGTGTCAAACGGTCTATCAGGTTTTGCAGAATGGGGGGATGCAACAATACTATCGCTATAATCAGCATCCTGGGAAATCCAATAAAGAAAAACAAGCGGATTTTTCGTATTTGGATGAGCCACAGATTGCAGCTAAATTAGTTGATTTTAAGGATGATAAGATGACTATCGTCACCTTTTATATTCCTGCTATCCATTGTAGCTCATGTATTTGGCTGTTGGAAAATCTCTATAAATTAGATCCAAACATACTACAGTCCCGCGTGGACTTTATGAAAAAACAGGCTAGTATCACTTTTAATCATACTTTACTTCCTCTCAAAGATTTAGTATATCTATTAACTAATATTGGTTACGACCCCAAAATTACGCTGCAGGATGTCGTTAAAGAGGGAAATAAGAATAACCTGAATCCCTTGGTTGCCAAGATTGCAGTAGCAGGATTCTGTTTCGGAAATTCGATGCTATTTAGTTTTCCGGACTACTTTGGTATGGGGGTATTTGAAAAGGAGTATGCGAGTTTTTTCGGTTACATCAATTTAGCTTTTGGCTTGCCAGTTTTGTTGTATTGTGCTTCAGATTACTTTAAGTCTGCGTATGTCAGTTTGAAACAAAAAAGGTTGAACCTGGATGTTCCTTTAGCTTTAGGAATATTGGTCTTGTTTCTACGATCGGCCTTTGAGGTGATAACTCAAACAGGAGCCGGTTTTACGGATACTTTATGTAGTTTAGTGTTCTTTATTCTGATCGGAAAATGGGTGCAGCAGCGAACCTATTATCATATTTCTTTTGAAAGGGATTACCGGAGTTATTTCCCCGTTGCCGTAACTGTACTTACTGAAGAGGGGGACAAACCTGTGCAATTGGCCGATGTTCATATCGGTGATCGTATCCTTGTTCGCAACAATGAGATTATCCCGGCAGATGCCATATTATTAAAAGGCGATGCGGCGGTCGACTTTAGTTTTGTGACCGGAGAATCAAGTCCTGTGAGTAAAACCTTAGGAGAAATTATTTATGCCGGGGGACGTCAGACGGGAGAGGCGATAGAACTGGAGGTCATTAAGCCGATTTCGCAATCCTATCTAACCAAATTATGGAATAATGAAAACTATAAAGATTACGATAAGCATTTTCAGACTTTTATCAACTTTATAAGTAAATATTTTACTGTTGTTTTATTGGCGATCGCTTTTTTTGCAGCACTATATTGGGCTGTGGACGGAAGCGCCAATAGGGCTTGGGGAGCTTTTACGGCAGTGCTAATTATCGCATGTCCTTGCGCATTGGCGTTGAGCTCGCCATTTACCCTATCCGCGGCATTAAGTATTTTCGATAGAAACAAGTTCTATGTTAAAAATACAGCGGCAATTGAGCAGATGGCAACAATAGATACACTCGTTTTCGATAAAACCGGGACTATTTCGTCGCCTAAAGCAACCTCAATTTATTTTGAGGGTACACTTACCACAAATGAAAAAATGCTGCTCAACGCAGTGTGCCGAAACTCCAGTCATCCCTTGAGCAGGGAGATCGTAAAATGGCTGGACGTGTCATCGGATATCGCTGTGTGGAATTTTAAGGAATATCCGGGAAAAGGGATGGAAGCCACGCTTGAAGGACAAATCGTCAAAATCGGGAGTGCCAATTTTTTAAGTATAGAAAACATCAAGATCGATGGATCTGTTGTATTCATACGCATTGGTGAAGAATTAAAAGGATATTTTACCATGGAACAAGCATGGAGATCTGGTCTGTCCGCTTTGATCGAAGATTTCAAACCTCATTATGGTCTTCATCTGATATCTGGTGATAATGATCGTCGTTTGGATGCGCTAAAATTAATTTTTCCATCGAATGCTTGTTTAATGTTCAATCAATCGCCAATGGAAAAAATGGGGCGCATTCAAAAATTTCAGCAGGCGGGAAAACATGTTTGTATGATCGGGGATGGATTAAATGATGCCGGTGCGTTGCGTAAAGCTGATCTGGGAATTGCCGTAAGTGATGATATCAATAACTTTTCACCTGGATGTGACGCGGTTCTCGATGGCGAATCATTTGGAAAATTATCAAATTTCTTTGCTTTCAGTAAGGATGCTGTGAAAGTAATCCACATGAGTTTTGCTATCTCCTTACTTTATAATGTGATCGGGCTGAGTTTTGCTGTTCAGGGGATTATGTCGCCATTATTCGCGGCCATCTTAATGCCTATCAGTACAGTTACGATTATCTCATTTACCAGCTTAATGACAAGATGGTATGCAAAACGTCATAAACTATAGTTCTTATGGAAATTATGTATATTCTAATTGGTTGTAGTGTCTTATTAGCATTGGTATTTTTATGTGCTTTTTTCTGGGCGAATAAGTCAGGACAGCATGATGATACCTATACCCCTTCGGTAAGAATTCTGTTTGATGATGAAACAATAGAGCAAAAGGAAAAATAGAATAATGTTAACTAAAACGTTATCGTAATTAAATCAATTACTTTTTTTTGTAATTAAGGTTATTATCAATAAAATTGGGGATAAATACCAATTTGAAATAGAAACACATGAATAATAATCCGTTTTCATTAAAAGATAAGGTTGTTGTCATTACGGGTGGTACAGGAATTCTAGGCGAGGCATTTGTAGAAGCGTTAGCTGAAGCAGAAGCAAAAATAGCTATTCTTGGACGTAATGATCAGATCGGAGCAGAACGCGTAAAACAGGTCGAATCTCTCGGTGGAGAGGCGATATTTGTCGAAGTTGATATTATGGACGAGCAGGATGTCAGTAGAGCAAAGGATGAGATCCTCGGAAAATGGGGACAAATCGATGGATTAGTGAATGCTGTCGGCGGGAATATTCCTGGAGCAACAATAGGAGTTGACCAGGATCTGTTCGCTAGCAATATTCAGGATACAATTAAAGCGATAGAACTTAATCTCTACGGAACCATTATTCCAACTCATATTATTGGCAGGGTAATCGCAGAGAGCGGAAAAGGAGTAATCGTTAATATTTCGTCCTTGACAGCAAGTCGCCCATTTACACGGGTGTTGGGCTACACAGTTGCCAAACATGGTATTGATGGTTATACAAAATGGATGGCAACGGAACTTGCACAACGTTATGGTGACAAGGTACGAGTCAATGCCATTGCTCCGGGTGTTTTCCTGACCAAGCAAAACAAAAATCTATTGATAAACCCAGACGGGAGTTATAGTGAACGCACCAAGCGGATACTTAGCGGAACACCTTACAACCGATTGGGAGATCCACGGGAGTTAAAAGGAACTTTAATCTATTTGTTGAGCGATGCCTCAGCATTTGTAACCGGAGAAACTGTCTTTGTGGATGGCGGCTTTAATGCATGGTGTGGTGTTTAACGAAACTTTGAAATGAATAAATTAGAACAAACATGGCGTTGGTATGGTCCCAACGATCCAGTATCCCTACAGGATGTTAAACAGGCTGGTGCAACCGGTATTGTGACAGCGCTACACCATATTCCTCACGGTGAGGTTTGGCCCTTAGCCGATATTCAGGAACGAAAACGTATTATCGAAGAAGCCGGTTTAGTTTGGTCGGTGGTAGAGAGCGTAACGGTTCATGAAGAAATTAAGACCAAAGGACCTAAAGTTGATGAATATATCGCTAAATACAACAAGACATTGGCTAATTTGGCGCAGTGCGGCATTAAAACCGTGTGTTACAATTTTATGCCGGTGCTGGATTGGACCCGAACCCAATTGGACCTGACGATGGCAGACGGCTCAAAAGCGCTTTATTTTGACTGGATTGACCTGGCTCTTTTTGATATCTTTATTTTAAAACGGGTATCTGCTGAAAAGGATTATTCAGAAGATATTGTCAGAAAGGCTACTGAACGTTTTAGTACAATTTCCGAACAGCAAAAGGAGAACTTGACAAATGTTGTGTTGATGGGGATTCCAGGGGAAAAAAGTGTAGAGTTGGATGCATTAAAGGCAAGCATAGATACATATAAACATATAGGAAGGGATGGCTTACGGAGAAATTTGATTTATTTTTTAAATGGAATTTCTGCGCAATGTGAAACCGATGGTATCCGTATGACGATCCATCCTGACGATCCGCCGTATCCGATTTTGGGGTTACCACGTATTGCGAGTAATGGTGAAGATCTTGAGTATATTTTAAGGGAGGTGCCTCAACAATTTAATGGTATCTGCTTTTGCACAGGTTCATTAGGAGCCAGCCAGACTAATGACTTACCGGCAATATTGGACCAAGTCAAAGAACGTGTAAACTTTGCTCATTTGCGGAACGTAAAGAAAGATGTCATAGGTAGTTTCTATGAAGCAGATCATTTGAATGGAGAGGTGAATATGTATAAAATTATGCAAATTTTGGTCGCTGAGAACCAGTTGAGATCTACTGCTATTCCTTTTAGACCTGATCATGGACATCAGATGCTGGACGATCTTAATAAAGTGACAAATCCTGGTTACTCTGCAATTGGCCGACTGAGAGGTTTGGCTGAATTGCGTGGATTGGAATATGGCATTGCTGGCGAGTAATCCACAATAATGATCGGATTGTTTGTTTTCACTAACAAGAGTACTGCCAAATAAAAAAAAGACAGTCAGCAGATAATAGTTTTTAAGGTATTATCTACTGACTGTCTTTTTTTATTCTCTCCATGTGAAACGAAGAGGGATTATAATGAGGATTTTCTTACGATAAGTTGTGTCGGAAGTTCGATGGTTTCAAATTCGTGAATTGGTCGTGTTTGATTGATGGTGTCAATCAGTTTTTTTGTTGCTATTTCACCAATTTCAGTTGCGGGTTGTACCACTGTAGACAATGCAGGATTTAATGAGGCAGCGATTTGAGTGTTAGAAAATCCAATGACAGCAACTTCCGTCGGAACTTCTATTTGAAGTTCGGCCAAAATACCCAATGTTCTTGTTGTGATCACATCAGTTGCTCCGAAAATTGCGTCGATATTTTTGTGATCAATATATTCCTTGATTATTATATCTTTTATTCTACTATCCAAATCAACGGTGCTGTTAAACCCGCATTCAATATAATGTTTTTCATCAAAAGGAATGTTAGCATCAGATAAGGCGGCTTTAAAGCCATTTAGCCGCTCCTCGGCAACGCCTAAATTCTTTCCTGTGATGTGTAATATATTCCGTTTTCCTTGTTGAATAAGGTGTTGTGTGGCATCGTAGGCTCCTTTAAAATTATTGACACCAACCTTGAATGTATCCAATTTGTGATTGATTCGATCAAATATGACGACGGGTATTCGAGCTTTAATAAGGTCCTTAAGTTCTTCGATGTTTGAACCGGAAGAAACAGGGGAAATCATTAAACCGTCTATACCGCGCATCCTTAATACATCTATGCAATTCTTTTCGATGCGTTCATCTTCTCTACTCTGCATGAAGATGATGTCGTAGATAGTTTGTTGAGAAGCGATCTGAATTCCATCGAGAATCTGTGAAACGAATGTATTACTGATATTTGAAACAATAACCCCAATGGTATTTGATTTTCCAATTTTTAAACTTCGTGCTAACTTATTGGGATGGAAATTATGCTTTTTAGCGTATTCTTGCACTGTTTTCTTTGTTGCTTCGCTGATTTCGTAGCTGTCTGACAGTGCTTTGGAAACTGTTGAAACAGAAATGTTGAGTTCTAAAGCTATATCTTTCAGGGTAGTTCTGCTCATCACTTTGGGCGTTATTATGAGAAGATAAATCTACATAAAAAAATAGATAAACGAGGTTTTTTTGATAAATATCGTTAGCTATTGTTGTAACAATATATTATCATCATTGATGAGATTTATGTTTATAAAGCATTATTTTTTCGCAGTGTAAATATTAAAAAAATACTGTTTCTAAAGTTTTTACCACGTTTTAAGATATTTTATGGCTGTTTGATTGCAACTGATTATCGCTCTGCTTAAATCGGTCTTAAAAAGATATTCGAGGCCCTGTTCGCTCAGGGTAGCGTATGTTTTTATTCTATTGTCGTCATAAATCTGGATTATAAATTTTATTTTGTACTGGATGCAATATGAATGCCTCCATAGCCGTCATTTCTTACCCATTGCTTCGTACTCAATACCTATGTAAAATAGATTTTAAACTTATATTACACTGTAATAGCAGGGAGTTAACAAGGTATATCTCTGTTAACCCTCTGCTATATCCTAGTTATTATAGATGTTGATTGGGATTTGTTGTGATCTTGATGTTATCTGCTAATAAGAATTGAAGGTCAATGGGCATCAACTTATGATAACATGCTGTTCTTTGAACTCCTTTAGCTGCCAGAATTGCTTTGTTTTAAAAACAATCGGTCAAGTTCACAGGCAGTTAAGGATATATTGAAAGGAAATAAAACAAAAGTCTTGGAAGTTTGTTAGTAATCTCCCTATCTTTGCACCACTCCGCAAGGGAGGGACGGTTATTCCGGAAGGGGTGCCCAGTGAAAAAAGAAGGGTTTAACGGGAGTTAGGCGAGGAAACCGGAAAAAGAAAAAGAAAAAAAACTTCAAAAGTTTTTTGAAAGTTCGGAAAAGATTTCTACCTTTGCAGTCCCAACGGAAACGGAGGGAAACAGAAAAAGATAAAGAGGGGCCTGGTGCTCATCGGAATATAGCGGATA
>JAQZAZ010000309.1 GCA_029239355.1 Sphingobacterium sp. | reverse complement strand
AAGTGCTTCTCTGAATTGTATTTCTCTCATCAGTTGTAAAATAGTGTCAATTTTTAGATTACAAATCTACTATTTAAAATTGATATTTTGAAGATTTGACTAGCCTAATTGTATAGTTTTATGTCATTTTTTAATAAGTAAATGACTTTTGTATCAAATTTTTGAAAATAAGCTGGATAAGAAATCCAATGCCTCTACAAGTGCCTTGTTACTATTCATTATTGCCAGCGGAATGTTCCACGTGGCACGGTTTCTTTTTTCCACATAATTGGAGATGCCACGAAGCTCGATCACGGGAAGATCCATTTTATCCGCGGCAAAGAAAACCGCAGCACCTTCCATACTTTCGATACAACTATTAGGACTGCGCTGTTTAATTTTTGCAATACTATCTGCGTTGCCATGAACTTTGTTTACTGTAATCCCGTGCCCTTGGGCTACAAAGGGTAGTTGTATATTCTGACCTTGGAGCAAAGAAGAAGTAAATTTGGATTTTCCATAGCCCAACTGTTCGATCGGTATAAATTGCTGGTCATCTTCTGCGCCCAATTCAACGAACGATTCTGAGATGACCTGAACAACCTCGCCGATTTTCATATTGCGGTCAAAGCAACCCGCAATACCTATATTTATAAGGAGATCGTACTTGCTTTCATGTAGTACCCTCCCTAGTTCAAATGCTGTAGCCACCATACCCACTCCTGTGATTACCGTATCACAGTTGGGATAGTTTGCGGCAATCTCCAGAAAAGGCTGGATTTCAAATTGTGTAGCTGAAACGATTAATATCTTCATGATGAACTTCTTTATTATAGCTTGCGAAAATTACGAATTATCGCGCAAGTCTTCCGTAGGTTGAAATAAAAATCAACTGATGTCTTATGCATTTATTATATTACCCTATTCTGACGGCATTCCTAAAATAGGAATGTTAAAATTGGCCCTAAACCCGTATCTTTGTATTATTATGATATTTATAACTCGTCGTGAACGTTTTTGTGCAGCGCATAAGCTGTATCGTGAGGATTGGACCAATGAACAAAACGAACAAGTGTTTGGGCTTTGTTCGAATCCAAATTGGCATGGGCACAATTATGACCTTTTTGTCACAGTAAAGGGTGAAGTAAATCCCGAAACTGGTTTTTTGATCGATTTAAAGATCA
This sequence comes from Sphingobacterium sp., assembly GCA_029239355.1. Classification (GTDB taxonomy): domain Bacteria; phylum Bacteroidota; class Bacteroidia; order Sphingobacteriales; family Sphingobacteriaceae; genus Sphingobacterium. The sequence goes on along the minus strand of JAQZAZ010000309.1, from coordinate 1,658 downwards.
TGAAAGAAATTATCAATCGTAACATTATTGACAAAGTGGATCATCGTAATTTCAATTTGGATGTTGATTTTATGAGAGACGTCATGGCTTCTACAGAAAATATCGCTATTGAGATATTCAAGATCCTCAAACCGCTTTTTGAGAACGAAGGAGTTGCATTGCATAGTGTACGTTTGCATGAAACCGAAAATAACTACGTCGAATATTTTGGCGATTAATCTTTAATACATTTAAATAGTAGAAACTATGAGTCAACACTCATTTGACAGCGAAGAGTTGGATGGATATGTTAAGATCGACAAATACAATACTGAAAAGGTAGATCGCATCGCTTCTCATTATACAGATATATTGGAATGCCTGGGAGAGGATCCTAAGCGTGAAGGTTTGGTAAAGACTCCTGAGCGTGTCGCTAAAGCCCTGCAGTTCTTAACACATGGATATGATATCGATGCTGCTGAAGTACTGAGAGGAGCCATGTTTGAGGAAGATTATAGCCAGATGGTGGTTGTAAAAGATATCGAAGTGTACTCTTTGTGTGAGCATCACATGTTGCCATTCTTTGGAAAGGCACACATTGCTTATATTCCAAACGGACATATTGTAGGTTTGAGTAAAATTCCGCGTGTCGTAGATATTTTTGCTCGCCGTCTGCAGGTACAAGAGCGTCTGACCAACGAAATCAGAGACTGTATCCAGGAAACACTAGGCGCGCGTGGAGTTGCGGTTGTGATGGAGTGCAAACACATGTGTATGGCCATGCGTGGTGTGCAAAAACAGAATTCCGTTACAACAACTTCTGCATTTACAGGAGCATTTCAAAATGATGTGACCCGATCGGAATTTTTACGCCTGATCATGGCCGATCTTGCTTAATATTTTTATCGCTAAATAATAAAAATAAGCCCTCGAGAAGCATATCTTCTCGAGGGCTTATTTTTTGATAAAATATAGAAATAAATGTACAATTCAAAAAATGAAGATAGTGCGTTTTTGGGCGATTAAGGCAAGTCAATAAAAAATCTCTTTACAAACCAATAATTATATAGTCTTATTTATCAGTGTTTTATAAAAAAATATTTTTATCATAAAAATGTTTTTTGGTACCTTTGTGGTTATGGAAATTGTTGCCGACGATTTAGAGTCCTATTTGGAACATACTACAGATGATGAAAATTCGTTACTAAAAAGGGTAAATCGGGAGACATATTTGAAAGAGACAATGCCCCATATGTTATCTGGTCATTACCAGGGAAGAGTTCTTTCTTTATTGAGTAAATTGGTTGCTCCGAAACGTATTTTGGAGATCGGAACTTTTACGGGATATGCAACATTATGTCTCGCAGAAGGACTTCAGCAGGATGGGATATTACATACCATTGATATCAATGAAGAGCAACAGGAAAGAGTCCAAGGGTATTTTGATGCGTCAGAATTCGCAGATAAAATCAGGTACCATATTGGTGATGCAGCAGAAATTATACCCACATTGAACGAAACATTTGATCTGGTATTTATTGACGCTGATAAAAAGAGAAATTTATATTATTTCGAAACAGTAATAAATCAAGTTCCGTCTGGGGGACTTATTTTGATTGACAATGTCTTATGGAAAGGTAAGGTGTTAGATTCAAAACCAGACAACCAAACAAAGCAGA
>JAQZAZ010000116.1 GCA_029239355.1 Sphingobacterium sp. | reverse complement strand
GCAAGAAAATCTCATTATCTGAGTATAAGAATTTTTTGATTACGGGAAATATGTTCTCCGTGTGGATTGAAATACTACCTTTTTCTGGATTCATAATTTGTATGTTGCTATTTAATTTTATGATTTTGGTGATTAATGTACAATCTGTGTTCCAAATAGCAATTGTAGGACAGGATGGCAGAAATTCATTCATTTTGTCATAAGCGTTCAATATAACGTAGTAATCGTATTTGAACCTATGTCAGGGTAGCTTAGACAGAAAAAACTATACAGGCCCACTATGGGGGCAAGTGAATGTTGGAATCGGGCGATCAATAATCCAGTAGAAGATTTAGATCTACAAATAATCTTAATTTAATTCGGGGCTCTGTGGGAAATTGGCGACATGGGCATATTTTGGACCTAACCCAATTATGGCATCCTTCCAGAGCAACTCACCATTACCTTCAAAAATAATCTGATGATGGTATTTGTTTTGAACAGCCCAGCTGTTTTCGTTTATTTCCTTATCCAATTGTCCACTTGACCAACCTGAATAGCCGATGAAAAACTTAATTTCATCAGATTTAATCTGGTCCTGTTGAATTGCGTCAATAAGTTTTTCTTCATCACCACCAAAATAGAGGTTTGGAGCAACCTCTTCGCCACTCAGTAGAAGATCAAACCGACTATGTACAAAAAATAGACTCTCCTGTGCCACAGGTCCGCCTATATAGATCGGGAAATGACATTGCGCTATTGATTCCAATAATTGACCAATATGGACATTCGTTTTATTATTCAATACAAAGCCTAAGCTACCTTCTTGGTTATGATCACATAGTAGGATAACAGACCTTAAAAACCGGGGGTCTAACATGAATGGCTCTGAAATCAGCAAGCTTCCTTTTTGTGGGTCTAATTCATTAAACATAGGACGCAAAATTAAGTATATGTCGAAATTAATCCTTTTTTGTTTAACTCATGCGAGATTTGTGCCAAAAAAACGTTTTTGGCAATTTCTACTAAGTTTATAGAGAAAAAGCAATGATTTTAGTAAGTTTGTAGGAATATAAAAATAGGTTTCTATGTCCATTCAACATAAAGATATTGCAGCGATCAGACAAGATTACGTATTGGGTAACCTATCTGAATCGGATGTGGATCATGATCCCATCCATCAGTTTAAAAAATGGTTTGATGAGGCTACTCATAGTGAGGTGATTGAGCCCAATGCGATGGTGTTGTCTACTGTCTCGTCACAGCATTTACCTTCATCAAGGATTGTTTTATTAAAAGATATTTCAGAAGGAGGGTTGGTATTCTTTACAAATTATGAGAGCCGAAAAGGGGAAGACATGAAAGACAATCCGCATGCTGCGCTTTTATTTTTCTGGCCTGAGCTACAACGGCAAATCCGTATTGAGGGTATTATCGAGCTAGTTAATGAATCAGATTCGGATGAATATTTTCAATCGCGTCCTAAGGGTAGTCGCATAGGTGCCTTGGCATCCCCCCAAAGCCGTGAGATTCCAAACCGAAATTTTTTGGAGAGTAGAGTAGAAGAGCTTCAGAAACAATATTTGGATGATGTGACTATACCTCGTCCAGCGCATTGGGGTGGTTATATTCTAAAACCAATCTATTTTGAATTTTGGCAGGGACGTGCTAGCCGTCTTCATGATCGGATCGTCTATAAAAAGGTTTCGGATTCTTGGAAAATCACGCGTCTAGCTCCATAATATGACATTTGAAGAAATTAAATTAAAACTAGTTTCCACATTTGGAGATTCAGTAATCCTGAAAGAGGAGGCGACTGGCTTACAAGCCGCTTTGTTTGTCCATGTTGAAGATCTAGTTCCTGTTTGCTCTTTTCTTAGGGATACCGAGGGTCTATATTTTGATTTTTTGAGCAATATAACTGCTGTAGATTACGAAGATCACTTTACGATCGTCTATCATCTGAGTTCTTTGCCTTATCAACATACAGTCGTATTGAAAGTGGAACTGGAGGGCAATCGCTCATTGGATGAGCTGCCAGAAATCCCGTCTGTTACTTCCATTTGGCGTACAGCAGATTGGCATGAAAGGGAAGCTTTTGATCTGATGGGAATTTATTTTTCAGGACATCCCGATCTAAGAAGAATTCTCCTGCCGGATGATTGGGAGGGTTATCCGTTACGAAAGGATTATCAGGAGGCTGAAAAATATCATGGCATTAACATTAATTGATCTGTATGGCGAATCCAAAATATAAAGAAGCGTTAGATCGATATGAAAGGCATCTAACGGAAATTTCCACGCAAGAGATGGTTTTGAATATGGGACCGCAACACCCTTCAACACATGGTGTATTGCGTTTGCAGTTGATCACGGATGGGGAAATCGTTAAGGAAGTCGTTCCGCATTTGGGTTATCTGCACCGATGTTTTGATAAACATGCGGAATCTTTAAACTATGGGAAGACAATTCCATTTACCGATCGTCTAGATTACTTGGCATCGATGAACAATAGCCATGCATTTGTGATGGGGGTGGAACGTATGTTGGGGCTGGATAGTAAAATTCCTAAAAGAATAGAATATATTCGGGTATTGGTCTGCGAACTCAATCGCATTGCATCACATCTAATTGCTATTGGTACCTACGGCATTGATATTGGTGCTACCACTCCTTTTCTATGGTGTTTTAGAGATCGTGAACATATTATGAATATGTTGGAATGGGCATCCGGTTCGCGTATGTTATATAATTACATCTGGGTCGGTGGTCTTTTCTATGATTTGCCTGTTGGTTTTGAAGTGCGTTGCGCAGAATTCATCAACTATTTTAAACCGAAATTGATTGAATTGGATGAGATATTAACCCAGAATCAGATATTTATATCTAGGACAGCGAATATAGGTATACTACCAGCGGATGTTGCAATCAATTATGGTGTTTCGGGTCCTATGTTGCGCGCATCAGGTATTAAATGGGATTTGAGGCGGATTGATGGATACTCCGTCTATCCTGAAATAGATTTTGAGATTCCAGTAGGAAAAGGAGCTATGGGGAGCATTGGAGATTGCTGGGATCGCTATAAGGTTAGGGTAGATGAGGTGCATGAATCTGTTCGTATCGTTGAACAATGCCTTGAGCGGCTGCAGAAAGATTTTAAGCGTACAGCTGATTTTGATCCACGTGCACTCGTGCCCAAAAAAGTGAATTTGAAAGCGCAAGATTACTATGTGCGTGCGGAAAATCCAAAAGGAGAGCTCGGTTTTTATTTTGTGACGAAAGAGAAATCCGATATTCCATTGCGGGTAAAATCAAGAGGGCCAAGTTTCAATAACCTTTCTGTTATTTCCGAATTGGGAAAAGGGGTGTTGATTGCCGATCTCATTGCTATACTTGGGTCAATTGACATTGTTTTGGGTGAAGTAGATCGATAAATTGCAGTATTCTGCACATTGTGAAGATGTTTTGATAATAAATGGGATATTGTATTGAAAATGTTGCATGAAAACGCATAAAAATTTGCATATGTAAGCAATATTCATCATATTTGCAGTCTCATAATTTAAGTTTATAATTGGTTAATGAAAGCTCGTTACTCCCATAGTAGCGGGCTTTTCTTTTTTTAGTTATTATGCAAAATATCCCATTTATCAAGATTTCATCGAAATTCCTAGTATAGAATTTGGCTTAAATTATTACCTTTACGGGTCTTAAATAAAAGAAAAGTGGCGGAGAGTTTAGTAATTATTCCAACATATAATGAGAAGGAAAATATTGAAAAGATTATTCGTAAAGTTTTTTCCTTATCACATGCATTTGATATCCTAATTGTGGATGACGGGTCGCCTGATGGCACAGCAGATATCGTAAAAAATTTACAATTGAATGAGTTCGCTGACCGCTTATTTATAGAAGAACGGAAAGGGAAGCTGGGCTTGGGGACCGCTTATATTCATGGGTTTAAATGGGGGCTTGCCAGAGAACATTATCAATATATCTTTGAAATGGATGCTGATTTTAGTCACAATCCGGAGGATTTGGTCCGTTTGAGACAAGCCTGTGTGGATGGTGCTGATATGAGTATTGGTTCTCGGTATATTAAAGGCGTAAATGTTGTCAACTGGCCGATGAGCCGGGTCTTGATGTCGTATTTTGCGTCTGTATATGTCCGTTTTATAACTGGAATTAAAATTCAGGATGCTACGGCTGGTTTTGTCTGTTTTACACGGGAGGTGTTGAAGACTATTCCTTTAGACAAGATTAAATTTGTTGGCTATGCTTTCCAAATTGAGATGAAATTTACGGCCATACAATATGGTTTTAATGTTGTGGAGGTACCTATCATATTTACGGATAGAACCGAAGGCACATCTAAAATGAGTACGAGTATCTTTAAGGAGGCATTTTTTGGTGTGATCCAGTTGAAACTGGGGAGTATCGGAAAAAGCTATAAGAGAAATTAATAATATTGGTCAATGAACGAAAATTTAGATCCAAACCCGGAACGTTTGAACAATACAGATCGTGACATCGAACGGGCGTTGCGACCTCAAGCATTTGAAGATTTTACAGGGCAGGCAAAAATATTGGAGAATCTAAATATTTTTGTGAAAGCTGCACGATTGAGAGGAGAAGCTTTGGATCATGTCTTATTACATGGCCCTCCAGGACTAGGTAAAACGACACTTTCGCATATTATTGCCAACGAAATGGGAGTAGGTATAAAAATTACCTCAGGCCCAGTCTTGGACAAACCAGGGGATCTTGCTGGATTATTAACAAACTTGGAGGAGGGTGACGTGCTGTTTATTGACGAAATCCACCGTTTAAGCCCTTTGGTGGAAGAGTACCTCTATTCGGCCATGGAAGATTTTAAGATCGATATTATGCTGGAAACAGGCCCTAACGCCCGTTCTGTGCAGATCTCATTAAATCCTTTTACGCTGATTGGTGCGACGACACGATCAGGTTTGTTAACGGCTCCGCTGCGTGCACGTTTTGGGATCAATTCACGACTTCAATATTATGATGCAAAACTATTGACAACGATCGTACTCCGTTCTGCACATATCCTGAATACACCTATTTCTGATGAGGGTGCTTACGAAATAGCACGTAGGAGTAGAGGGACCCCACGGATAGCAAATGCTTTATTGCGTCGTACGCGGGATTTTGCTCAGATAAAGGGAAATGGAAGTATCGATCAAGAAATTGCAAAATATGCGCTGCAAGCGCTGAACGTGGATGAAAATGGCTTGGACGAGATGGATAATAAAATCTTGACTACAATTATAGATAAATTCAAAGGTGGGCCAGTAGGACTTAAAACTGTTGCTACTGCCGTAGGGGAAGACGAGGGGACAATCGAAGAGGTGTATGAACCCTTTTTGATTCAGGAAGGTTATATTATGCGTACCTCGAGGGGGCGTGAATGTACTGAAGCTGCCTATAGGCACCTTGGTCGGACGCATAATCCAAAAGGAAATACATTGTTTTGATCTCAATGATTAGGAGGGAGCTTTTTTTACTCGTTTCGAAGGATTCGCTTCGTTCGGCTCAATAAAGCCGGACTAGGTTTTATTTTCTGAAAATGATCTATCTGAGCAAAAAGCTCTTCTTTTATCCAAGTATATTTCTTGCTTAGATTATTTAATATGTCTAAACAGTTTACCAATACAGCCACAGGACATTGCTGTTCAATCATCCATTGAAAAGCCTGTTCAATAAGTTCTTCTTCGGTCTTTTCATCAAGATCATAGCGTTTATTCTTTTTTGAGGTCAAATACATCAAAACTTTGCTATAACTCCTAAGACAGCTCCAGTTTTTTTGTTTTTTCAAATTTTCAAAAAATTGTGGTAACAATCCATCAAGCAAGGCCGTATCCTTTAATACAATGGTTTCAAATACCCAGGCAGCCCGGAAAGAAATGGTTTTATCTTTCTCTAGTGAAATGTCTAGTAGGTCCCGAAGGCTAATATCCCCAAGCATATTCAAAGAAAAACCCGTTACCTCAAATGATCTTAAGGTAACGGATAAAAACTTTATTTTTTCGATGTAGGTCATAAAACCTATTATTTTTGAGGTTTTTCTCTATTCATTTCGGTCATATCGACTTCATTCATTTTGGAATCACCCAAGAGATATTGGCTGAAATAATCGCCCATTTTCCAGAAGAAATATTCCGTCATATCACCAAATCCATGCCTTTGTCCTGGTAAGAGCAGGAAGTCGAATCGTTTATTAGCTTTAATCAATGCATCTACCATTCGGATCGAATTTGCAGGGTGAACATTGTTGTCTATATCACCCGTGGCAATCAATAGTCTTCCTTTTAGATTTTTGGCTAATTCGGTATTCTTGTTGATTTGGTATGAAAAAGTTGTATCACCTTTTGCTGACACTTTTTCTGTCACACCATGGTGGCGTTCGCTCCACCATCGGTTGTAGATTTGATTTTCATGGTTGCCAGCTCCCGATACCGCTACTTTGAAGAAGTCTGGGTAAACAAGCATTGCTGCAGTTGACATAAAACCACCACCAGAGTGCCCTGTGATACCTACACGATTGATGTCAATAAATTTATAACGGTCAGCAAGCTGCTCCGCTGTCACTTTTTTGTCTTCCAATCCATAATCACGTAGATTGCCATAACCATAAGTATGGTACCATTGTGAACGGGATGGATGTCCGCCTCGATTTCCTACGGTAACAACGATAAAGCCAAATTGGGCCAATCGATCTATCCGATCCATGCTCCGTCCAAAAGATTTATTGACAGCTTCTGTTTGTGGGCCTGGATAGACATATTCTACGATAGGATAGGTTCTTGTACTATCAAAATCAAAAGGTTTGTACATGACACCATAGAGATCTGTGGTGCCGTCGCCAGCCTTTACTTTAAACGGTTCAGGGAATTTATAACCTGCAGCAAATAGTAACGACAGATCTGTCTTTTCAAGCGTCATGATCTTCTGTCCACTGCTATTTAATAATACAGATTCGGGTGTAGTATTTACTCTTGAGGAGTTGTTGACAAAATACTTGGAGGATTCGCTCATCTCAATTTGATGATCAAAGTTTCCTGGATTCAGCAGTTTAATTCCATTGCCGTTGAGATTGACACTGTAATGGTGAAGGTAATAAGGATCTTCATTTTTCTCACGACCGGATGCTGTAAAAAACAAAGTCTGTGTTGTTGGATCTATCCCTGTAATTTCCTCACAATGAAAACTTCCTTTGGTAATTTGGTTAATCAGTTTACCGTTGGTATCGTAGTGGTAGTAATGTCCCCATCCATCTCTTTCTGACCAATGAACCAAACGCTTCCCATTTTCGGTCAGGAGTGGTTTTTGAACATCAAGATATACGTTTGAACGTTCCTGAATAATAGGATTGACCGCTCCATTCACATTCACCTTCAACAAGTCTATTCTTTTTAAATCACGACTGGAACGGGAGATATAAAACTCTTCGTTATTTCCTAGCCAGTAGTTAATGTAATAATCCTCTTTGTATGAATTTCTATCTGGCGTTTTGGTCCAGTTGGAGATGGTTTGGTTTTTAAAAGCTGCAATATTTATCCTGCGCGGTGCCTTTGTTGCCGCTTCAAAGATATAGAATTCAGTTTCGGTCGAGTCAACCTCACCTGGCATTTGGTATTTATAAGTTTCCAGGGTAGGTCGAGCAGAGCCGACATTATTGATCACCCACAAAGGTTTTAATGATCTGTTATCTTTTCTTGTCAGGGTAAAATAGTGGCCGTCTGGTGACCAGCTGATCCATACACGCTTACGTTTCGTTTCACTATCTTTATCCTTTTCGTCACCTGTGGTAGTGCTATATTCATCACCCCCCCAAGCATAGTATTGTACACCGTCTTTTGTAATCTGATGTTCAACAATGGTGCTATCTTTCTCATTTTTGACCGCTTTGAGATAGTTGGCTTTGTCCATCCAATACAGATTAAAGTCTTTGGCGAAGTAGACAGTATTGGTGTCGGGTGAAAAACTTGCCCAAGCTAGCGGCGCTTTAACCTTAGTAGAATCGCTGATTTCAGTTACTGTCTTTGAAACAAAATCATATTCTAGATAGAAAAGCTTTTTCTTTGTTGTGTCTGATTTGTTTTTAAGCTTTTCGATCTCCTCTTTTGATTTCACAGTATCTTTTGTACTTTGGATCTGAAATCTGATCTTTTTTTCATCTTTGGTGAATCTCAGGCCCTGTAATTCCAGATGCTGTGCATCAACAGGATTTTTAACAATCTTGGTTATTTGAGCGGCTACGCTCTCACTGTCAAAAAGGGTTTCTTTCTTTTTAAGTGCTGGATTGACGATATACCAGTTTTTGCCCTGTGGACTGGCGTAATCATACCAGAAGCGGTCCGAAAAATTGATCCAATTTGGTTTGATGCTTGTAGAGAAAATCATTTTTTTTAATTTCTCTGGAGAAAATTTGGCGGCCAACTGGTAATTCGCTTTTACCGGAGGTTCTTGAATCTGCTGTCCGGAGCCGAAATAGGGTAATAGACTGGCTGCAAAAATAAAATAGAACTTATGCATTAAATAAATATAGATAATTGTGTAATCTTGGTTTTGACCACTAAAATATTCATTATTATATCGCCATACGAATGATTCGTGTAATAATACTATGATGGATAGAAGTTTTCATTAAAGTTTACCAAAAAAAGTTCCTGTGTGGCCCGGGTAACACCAGTATATAACCAGCGAAGAAACTCAAGATCGAGCATTTCATCGTTAATATAACCCTGATCGACAAATACAATAGGCCATTGTCCACCTTGAGCTTTATGGCAAGTGATCGCAAACGCAAATTTAATCTGGAGTGCATTATAATAGGGGTCTTTTTTAATAGCTTCAAGCCGATCTTTCTTGTCTAATATATCTGCATAATCCAAACTGATCTCTTCGTACAAGTTCTTCTGACTTTCATAGGAAAGGTTGGGACCTTCTGTATAGAGACTGTCTAAAATAACGCGACAAGTGATCGGTTCGATTTCATCAATATCCATAAATTCTAGTGTAACATCGGCAAATCTATAACCATGTTGCTCGTGGATATTGCTCACTTTTCGGACTTTGGCCATATCACCATTTGCGATAAAACCATCGCCCATGTTGTTTTCCTGTAGCCAGAAGTAGTTGTTCTTCACAACCATGATATAGTCTCCACCTGTTAGTTCTTCGTCCCTAAAAAGGATCCTGTTGCGGATATTCTGATTATATAAGTTTGCTGAACGGTTTGAACGGCATATGATCATGGTGTTTTCTACGCCATATTTATCATAAGCATAATTTATTCCCTCTATTAACCGTTCACCTGTCATTCTATAAAGGTCTTTAAATCCTTTTGTTATGAATTTTGGGAATGGGAAATCATGTTGCCCTTCCTCAGCCGATATGATCTCATTTCGTATTTTGGTCGCATTGTACAATATGCCCGAATCATGGGACTGCCGTACTACCGTGGTCAGTTCATAGGGGTAGACACAGAGGTGGAATTCATTTTCAAGATAGCCAGGGTTCAATGCTGGACTGTCCAACAAACCAACCGGCGGCAATTGGGCGGTATCACCTACAAACAAGAGGCTACAATTCTTGCCAGATTGGACATAGCGAAAGAGATCATTTAAAAGGCTTTTTGAAAATACATTCACTGATTCATTGGAAATCATAGAGGCTTCATCTATGATAAATAAAGTGTCTTCGTGCAAATTCTCCGCTAAAGTGAAGTCTAGTTGAAAGGAAATGGCAGTTTTTTTTCGATAGATCTTCTTGTGGATGGTCAGTGCCTTTCGTCCGGAATAATAACTCATCACTTTAGCCGCCCTACCGGTTGGCGCTAGGAGCACGGCTCTTTTTTTTAATGCAGGCAATACTTTGACCAATGCCGCAATTAACGTTGTTTTACCGGTCCCGGCATAGCCTTTGAGGACAAAACAAGACTGCCTGTCAAAAGCAAGCAGAAACTCTTCCAATAGCTCGAATGCTTCCAACTGCTGTGCGGTTGGTTGCCAGGGAAATTGTTGTATTAGCAGATTTTTGATGAACACTCCCAAAGTTATTTAAAAGGTTTGTCTTATCCTCTAGAAAAAGCTATTTTTGCTTTAACAAGTTTTTATTTTTACAATTCAGCGAATGAATTATATTTCAAAACAATTTAACATTCATTACTTACCCGAGTATAATCTTTTGGTAAAGGCTGGCTTCCAGAAAGATGTATTAGCGGTAGTTGATAAGAAGTCAGTAGCACCTATATTGATCGAATATTCCTCTGAGGAGCCAATTTTAGATGCGACAAGAATAATGAGTCTGCCATTTCGATTCGTTCGGATTGTGATCCCACATCAAAGCTTTACATTTATACCAAAGGAGGTTTTTCACAAGGATAATATTGCGCAATATCTACAATTTTTGGGTACATCAGATCTTGAAAATACATTTATTTATTATTTAGATAATCTTGGTTTGGTGGCTTTGTATCAATTTGATAAGCTTCTTTTGAATCGCTGGCGCAGGTTGTTTCCGGATGCTGTTATTCTTCCTGAATTTGCCGTTGTATTGGATCGTGCGCAGGAGCATATATCCATTAGAGGGAGTGCATTGGGATTGCACTTTGTTGCTGATAACATTATTGATTTTTATTTATTTAATAATGGCGTCTTTCAGCTTTATAACAGTTTTGAAATTCATAACCTAGATGATATTAGCTATTACGTATTGAATATATTAACACAGTTCGGACTGGGTGATTCCACTGATAAGATTCTCCTTTCCGGCGAAATTCCCAACGATTATTATTATAAACGCATTGCTTCCTATGGAAGCGACATTGAAGTATTGGGATTGAAAACAAAAGTGGTCTTGGCGGATCAGATGATAAACAATAACTTAACGCCGTACAATGTATTATTTGATTCAATATTATGCGAATAATAGGAGGTAGACTCGGTGGTCTAAGGCTGAATCCACCAAACAACTTACCAGTCAGGCCAACCACAGATATTGCTAAGGAAGCATTGTTTAATATTTTGCAGAATCGCCTAGAATTTGATGACCTAAATTGCCTTGATCTTTTTGCGGGAACTGGGAATATTAGCTTTGAACTTGCCTCGCGGGAAGTAAAGCAAGTTGATTCTATTGATTTACATTTTAAATGCGTACAGTATATTAATGAAACCGCAAGAAAAATGAATCTGGAGCAGATTAAAGCAAAGAAAGCAGATGTTTTTAAATTTATTAACAGTTGTAAAAATACATATGATTTAATCTTCGCGGATCCACCTTACGATATTCCAAAACTGCCCCAATTACCAAAATTGATTTTCGAAAACAATCTACTAACCGACAATGGGCTTCTTATTGTCGAACATCCTTCTTCAAGGCAGATGGAGGAGCATCCGAATTTTATAGAAACTAGAAAATACGGTTATTCATCTTTTTCATTTTACACAAATCCCTCATAGTATGAAAATTGCTGTTTTCCCTGGCTCATTTGACCCTTTTACTTCAGCTCATCAGGATCTGGTCGAAAGAGCGCTGCCGCTATTTGATAGAATTATTATTGCGGTTGGTTATAATGCAAACAAAAAAGGCATGCTAGACCATGATGAGCGCGTCAAATGCATACGAGATGTTTTTCAGAATGCCCAAGCGATAGACGTGGTAAAGTATAGTGGTTTGACAGTAGATTTTTGTCAAAAAGTTGGCGCTAAGTTTATATTACGTGGTTTACGGAATACAGGAGATTTCGAATTTGAAAATGCGATAGCACAAAATAACCTATTATTAAGCCCCGCTGTCGAAAGTTACTTTTTGATGAGTAGATCTGGGAAGGCCCATATATCATCCACTATCGTGCGGGATGTCTGGTTTAACGGGGGAGATGTTAGCGAGATGGTGCCTGCGGAAGTTCTAACCTTATTGGACGAGAAGAGATTACCAAAGCGCTAATCGCTCAATTTATTGTTATGAAATACGAAATATCCAAACAAAATATTATTTTGTTTGGATATTTTTTATATTGAAATACAGTTTGTTATGGTGTTCTATATGAAGTATATCTTTGCTGTAAAGTCCGGCATTAACGCTTTTACAGGTTTTCTTGCCAAATAATATTCTGATTAGCAATTAATTTGATTTTAAAGACCTTTATGTCAATACTTTGTGGTTTTTTTTTAAATCCACTTTATTCATGTGAACTAGCTCTATTTAATAGAGACATTTCTTCAGTTGACAAATTTATTTTGGTTGCCCTAGTTAGTTCCTCAAGTTGTTGCAAGGAGGTGGCGCTTACGATGGGAGCGGTGACAGAAGGTCGATGAAGAATCCAAGCAAGTGCAATTGTCGGGATAGCGGCCTGTTGACTGTGTGCTACTTGAGCTAAGGCGTCTAGAATGCGAAGTCCGCGGTTATCAAATCGGCCTTTTAAGGCGTCAGATCGTTTTGCATCTTTAATGTCATCTATCGACCTATACTTTCCTGAGAGGAATCCGCTTGCAAGGGAATAGTAGGTGATTACCCCCAAGTGATTTTCAACCGCGAGTTGCTCATAATCTTTCTCATATTTTGAACGGTCGTACAAATTATATTCGGGCTGAATGGCAATATAGGCAGGAAGACCATGCTTCTCCGCGACAACCAATGATTCCTTCAGGCGCTCAGGGCTTAAATTAGACGCTCCAATCCATTTTACCTTACCAGCATGTACCAGTTGCTGGTACGCCTCCAACGTTTCATCTATGGCCGTTGAAAGGTCATCGTGATGCGACTGATAAAGATCTATTGTATCCACTTGCAACCGCATGAGCGATTCGTCAACAGACTTGATAATATGTTCTTTTTTCAAATTGGGTTTGTCATTACCAGCATGGCGTCCGCCCACCTTCGTCGCAACCTGAATTTTATCCCGCACATCCCGTTTACTGATCCATTTTCCGATAATGGATTCGGACTCTGATCCAGTGTGGCCCGGTACCCAATGGGAGTAGTTGTTGGATGTATCAATAAAGCTAAAGCCCATATCAACAAATGCATCCAAAAGAGCAAACGACTGTTGCTCATCGACAGTCCAACCAAATACATTTCCGCCAAAAACGATCGGTTTAAATTCAATTTCACTATTTCCTAACTTTACCTTTTCCATGTTTTACCTAATATTTCCAGCTTAAAATTAAGAAAAAAATGCCAGTTAAGCCTTTGGAGAGGCATTGTAAATAGTTTTATAAAAAATTTCTAATTCATTTTCAGGCAGTTTAGGAAAAGAAGCGGGAGATCGTTTGGAAAAATAAACGGATATGCCCGGATGGCGGAATTGGTAGACGCGCTGGTCTCAAACACCAGTGGGAAACCGTGCCGGTTCGACTCCGGCTCCGGGTACAACAAAAAAGGCTTTTCAAATTGAAAAGCCTTTTTTGTTTGTCAAAGGGCAAGTATGGGGCCATACTGAAAGCTTGAGTTCAAAACCTGTGGACTAAGCGAAGCAGCAACAAATAAGTAAAAAGAATAGGCAATAAAAAAACACCATAAGAGAAACCTTATGGTGTTACATGAATATATAGTTTGATTAGTTTTTCGCTATTACCATTTCTGGTTCTTCTTTTCCGCCATGACAAGTTTTACAGGAAATTGCTTTAGCAGGAGAGCTATCCCAACTACGATTAAAATATTTTTTGTTAATCTTTTTTGTCATCTTAATCATTGCCCGACCAATTTCCTTTTTGTGATTTTCATCACTTGCAAAATCCATCTTTTTAGGATCTTCTTTTGAAGGTGCATGACAAAATCCACATTTTACACCCAACGCGACATTAAACTCTTTCATTGTCGCGATCAATTCGTCATGTGAGATATTCTTCGGTAAGACTTTTAAATTTGTAGGTTTAGGCTCTTCCTGAGGTTTTTCCTGCTGGAAGTTAAATCCACTCAAGGCGATGACTATGGCAAATACAGAAGCAATTGCTCCAATTTTTTTGAGGTGTTTCATTTCTCTTTTCCTTATGCTTCACTAAAAATAGCGATAAGGAAATACTTTTACAACGAAAAATGAAATTATTATGACAATTTAGATTGATTATTATTTACGAAGCCCATCCACAATCCAGCGTTGACCATTTAATTGGTAGCTTATTTTAAGGGATTTACCTTCTATGGCCACCTTTTTTAGTCCTGTTGTGTCATTCGAGATCCAAGTGCTGTCATTATCCTTGTTAAAGCGGACTCCCGTAATATTTGGCACCCCTGTAAAAAACTCAATTTTAAACGATTGGTTACCTCCGTCAGGTAGGATGCGGATCAATCTATTAGACCGATCAACAGATAAGGAGTTATCCTGAAATTGAACCCTGCCAATAAAACTTCCAGAAATACCGGCAGATCCATCAGCCCCAGGCGTTTCATTCTTTTTACATGATACAATTATAATAAGGCATAAAAAAAACGCGATTAAGGGTTTAAACAACTTCATGTGATTAAATTTCGACTAAAATACGTTTTTTAGATTAAAATCTCAATTAATAAGACCGGAAATTATATTGATAGTCAATGCTACCACAAATGTATTCAGTGCAAAGGACAGCAGACCATGAAACAGCGCAATCCGTCTGATCTTCTTTGATGAGATCCCGACATCGGATACCTGAAATGTGCAACCCATGACAAATGAAAAATAGGCAAAGTCCATATAATCCGGCTTATCATCGCCCGGAAATTCCAGGCCACTTCCATTAGAATCATTTTCATAATATAAACGCGCATAATGGAATGTATATATGGTATGGACCAAGCACCATGAAGCCAGCATAGCAAACATACAGATAATGATAATAAATGAATTATCAGGCTGTTTATCCTTAGTTGATATAATGATCATTAGTACAGAAATAAAGCAACTAATCGTAACTAATATTATAAATAAGGATACAAAAAGCCGGCTACCATCTTCCTGTTGCGCTTTCTTAGCGATTGTGGACACCGGCATGGTATAAAACGTATACCAGGAGACCAATATATAAGAAATACAAAAGCCAAACCAACACAAAAGCAGACTTAACAATGTCAAGGATTTAATCGGAGAAAAGAGATATACAAGAGTAAAAACGCAAATTGCAATCAAAGCACGATGAATGGACTTCATTTGATGCAGCACTGAATTTATTTTTTCCATGACCGCGAATTAACAATCAAACTGTTCATTCGCCTCGAAAATCAACGGTTTTCCACCATTGGAAAGAAACAAAAGCAGCGCCTCTTCCTCATAGTTACCTGGATTGGAAAAGATAAAATCCAATTGCCCATCACGATCTATATCCCCAACAAACAGGGTGGACATAAACACCTGTTCATATTGATCCTTTTGAAATAATGTCATTTCATGAGCTCCACCAAAAGTGACATTAAGCTTGTATTTGGATACTTCGTGAAATATTTTTTCATGACCTTTTTCGTCGGTCTGTACTTCGGTCGATTTAATATTACCAAATCCTTTCAGGATAATATAGTGTTTCCCGAAATTATATTCTGCGGATTCCTTGGGCCAGATTTCCGAATGGTTGATCTTCATATTTTCCACGGCCCCCGGTTTTAATCCTTTTATATTCAGAAACAAAAGTGAGTTTCTTTTGGACTCGACACTTTTTGACGGAACCTGAGCACATTCATCATACCCATCCTTTATTTCATAATCCACTTTCTCCAGATAATATTTCCCCTCGCGCTCATAAAGATCAAACCAATCCTTATTCAATACAGCGGTTGGATCCTCTTTTTCCCAGATGCGATAACTGCGAACCAAAAAAATCTGTCCCTTTGAACTATCGGCTGCTGCCGAAATTGACAAGCCTGTACTGTCCTTCGACGTCAAAGATGAGCTATCTTTCGTGGCAACCGAATCTATCGGAGTATCCTCTTTTTTCGTTGTGGGACTGTGACAAGCTTGGATGAATAATAGCCCAAACAGTAAGGTCAAAGCAGAATAGCTGTTCATATATTGTGAATTTTTATTTAAATATATAAAAATTCACAATATATAATTCCTCCTAAGAGAGTGCTTCCTTAAGTAAGGAAAATGATTTCAGGCACTTTTCATCGTCAAAGATATAGGAGGTCGCCATAATTTCATCGACTTTATGATCTTTGACAAATTTTTCTATCTCTGGGGTGATCTTATCTTTATCTCCCACAAAAGCACAGGAAGCCATGCTGTGTACAGCTTGTTCGATGGCCGGAATGCCTTTATAAATCACCTCTTCCGTCGGCGGAGATAAGGGTCTCCTTGCATTCGTTACTATACCAGCAAATAAATTATAGAAGCTGGTTGACAAAAACTCAGCCTCTTCTGTACTGTCTGCAGCAATAACATTGACACAGGAAATAAAGTAAGGTTTATCCAATACCTCCGATGGTACAAAGTTCTGATGATAGATCATACTTGCTGAGGCAAATTGAGCCGGCGCAAAATGTGTTGCAAAGGCGTAGGGAAGTCCTAAACTAGCCGCTAAATAAGCGCTATCCGTACTGGACCCCAGAATATAAAGAGGGATTTCCAGCCCTTCACCAGGGAATGCTCGCACCTTTGCATCATAATTATCGGCGCTGAAATAACGTTGAAGATCTTTGACCTCCTGCGGAAACTGAAAGGCAGTATTCAGATTATTTCTACGCAAGGCCATTGCAGTCAATTGATCGGTACCTGGTGCGCGACCTAAGCCAAGATCAATCCGACCGGGAAATAATGTTTCCAATGTGCCAAATTGTTCGGCAATCACTAGGGGTGCATGATTAGGCAACATGATACCACCCGAACCTACTCTGATCCTGTCAGTCTTTGAAGCAATATGTTGTATAAGTAGTGAGGTTGCCGAACTTGCAATATACTCCATATTATGGTGTTCAGCTACCCAGATTCTTTTAAAATCTAGTTTTTCGATATGTTGGGCAACTTTTCCACTGCGAGCTATAGCACTAGCTGCATTTTCTCCCTTTTTGACAGGAGCTAAATCTAATGCTGATAATACGATTTTATCCATGCATTAAAATTACGGAGAAGAAATAGGACAATTGTAATGAAATTGTCTATTCTAGGATTCGCTGTGTATGTATGACAGTAAGCTGATCATTCAATGTTGTTGTGAAGAAGGTGAAGGTGTCACCGGCATCTCTAATTTTAAACTTCTTTTTTATCTCCTCCGTTTTTAAAGGAAAATTTTTGGCGATAATATCCGCAATTAGAGGACTTTTCTTTTTCTTGAATTCTGTGAAAGATTCAACCTGTTTTATCATAAATATTTTACCTGGAAAACCAGGGATTTTCTGATCTGATGTATATAAATGGGTGCTTTTGTGAAGTTTTTTTACATCAAAGCGATTGACGATTGTTTTAAACGCACCGGCTTTGGTCAGGGCAACATCCGGCTCATAAAGATAGGATAGAGGTGCACTATAATCAACAAGGGTAGTGCGTTCCTCCTCATAAGTAAAAGAGATGATCTGTTGTTCCTCTTTGAATAGTCGGACAGCATGAATGACTGGCTCGCTTATATATCCTTTCTCTTGAATAAAAATAAGTTCTTTACAATCATTTTGCAGGGAAACGACATAAACATCCTTTACATGGACTAACATGCTCAATGCTGAGGAGATATCCAATAATGGCGCAAGCTTGCTGATAATGACATCTGATCGTTCGAAAAAACCGTTTTGCAGAGCCACCAAATTGGGTTCACATTCGTCCAGTAAAAATACTTTCTTATTTTGAACTCTACGCGAAGGATCCAGATAGATATAATCAAAATGCGCCTGTGGATTGTTAAGTATGTAATCTACACCATTTGTGGCAATGACCTCAATATTTGTGGCAGACAATATCCTGGCATTATATGCAGAAATTTGTGCAAGATCAGGATTGAGTTCACATGAAATCACTTGCTTTGCCCGCCTTGAAAAATAAAAGCTGTCGACACCAAAACCGCTTGTCGCATCAACTAAATTCTTACCCTCCTTAATGAGCGAACTTTTGAATAATGCCGTTTTTTCTGATGAACACTGTTCTAGATTTAGTTTAGCGGGAAAATAGACTCCTGGGGTCCCTGCCCACAAAGGTATTTTAATCCGTGTACGCTGCTTACCATCGAGTTGTGCAGCTAATTCAGAAGACGATATTCCTTCAAAAGGAGATTTCTTTAAAGCTATTGTAGTAGGAGACTCGCTCAGGTTTTTTTCCAAAAACAGCTGCGCCTCCTTTTGAAGAATCAATCTATTCATTTATATTTTCTTAACAAGAAGCTGGCACGTATATCTATCCTTTAATTCACTGATCACCTCTTTATCAACCAGAACACGGTCGATGGTTTCTTGGTTATAATAACGGATCGTGATTAATTCAAGACCAGACTCATAGGTCACTTTAAATCGTTGTTCAAGATCGTTAATTAAATCCACTAGATTCTTTCCAGTGTCATCCACGGAGACCGTAAAATTGATCGCTGTGTTGTGCATCATATTTATTTTGATGCGATGTTCATGGAATAGATTATAGATGTCTCTGAGGTTATCTTCCACGATGAAAGAAAAATCCCTGGGCGAAATGGAAATAAAAATCTGATTTACTTTAAATATAAACGAAGGAACTGGTAATGTCTGATTTGTACTTCGAATTATTGTTCCGGGAGACTCCGGATCAACAAAAGAACGTACATTTAAGGCAATTTTCTTATTCTGCAGTGGCTTGATCGTTTTCGGGTGAATTACGGTCGCACCATAATAGGTCAGTTCGATCGCATCCGTATAAGATAGTTCAGGGATCAATTCAGTTTTTTCAAACCATTTAGGATCAGCATTAAGTACACCCGGGACGTCTTTCCAGATTGTTACATTTTCGGCATTTAAACAAGACGCAAATATTGCTGCAGAATAATCAGATCCTTCACGACCCAATGTCGTTGTGAAATTCTCAGATGTGGATCCTAGAAAACCCTGTGTAATGACAATGTATTCGTCTAATATGGATGGAAGTTCAGCACGGATTTTTTCTTCTGTTTTGTTCCAGTCAACTGCAGCCTCTCGATAGGTGTTATCTGTTAAAATATAATCACGGGCATCCAACCATTTTACTTTCTCTCCAATAAAAGCAACATAGGCAGCGACAATTTTAGTCGATATCAATTCACCCATGGATACAATTTGGTCAAATAGATAGTCATAGGAATCCTGCGGATCCTCTTCCAAAATCCATTCGATCTCGACAAAACAATTGGCAATTTCGTCGAATATTGGGTGTTCACCATCAGGAAATAGGTCCTGAAGAATTTGGAAATGGAATGCTTTGGCATCTTCAAGGGTTTGAAGCTGCAAGCCTGTATTGTTATAATATTCTCTGGTCAATTTCTCCAGAAGGTTTGTCGTCTTACCCATGGCAGATATAACGACCAACAAAGCTTCACCTTTGTATTTCGAAATAATCTTAGCTGAATTTCTGACACTTTCTGCATCTTTTACCGATGCACCTCCAAATTTAAAAACCTGCATTTATTTTATTGAGTTTAGTTGATTGCTAATTGATACTATTGATATAATGTAATCCTTTTTCTGACATTAGATCTTTAATAGCGGTGTAAGGGACGCGTAATTCTGTACTACCTTCCGCATAGGATTTAATTTCATAGATATTATAGTAGAATAATAATTCGTTTTTTTCAAAAGTAAAATTATCTGCGAGTGAAAACTTGCCCTCTTCAAAAAAATACTTCCCATTTAAGGAATCATCCTTATTTAATCCTTCTTGTTTACGAAAGCATTGTTCGGCTATTGCTGTAAATCTGTCTTTATCTTCTTTACGAATAATATCGTCAATCGTGATGGAACGATTAGACTGCCTATCGAAGTTTGAATATAACGTTACATGGTCGCCATGAGCTCCGCCCGTATATTCTTCCTGTTTCGTTCGTAAAGCAAGATAGACCGGTGTGTTAGCAACTACATCTACCTGAAGATCTCGATTCCAGGTCGCGGTAGATTTACCATTGTTATCATCCACATATTCATTGTAGGCACTGATAAAACGATGGGCAGCTTCTTCCATGCTTGTATCCCCTTCGAGATGAACAATAGATGAAACAAGATTATTGATTTTTACTTCATCGAATACCGGATAGCTTGCCCGAAAGTATGTGGTATCCAGCTGATCATCTACTTTTAGAAAATAATTACTATGCTCATCAACCATTTTTTTACGATATGAGAGCGTATCTCCAGTTTGTGCAAGAGAAGGTGCAGCACTTTTGTTTTGACATGAATACAACAAGCTGCCTATAAATAAAATTTTCAAAAAAAGATAAAACCGCATTGAATTGATTGCTTCCCCTCTAATTTAATAAGTGATTGATACATTAATCCACTCCGAATCAAAATCAGCTTTATACCGCTCGTAGAATTTTATAGCAGACTCGTTCCAGTCCAAAACTTGCCATACCATGCCATGATAACCGCATTCTTTGCCGTAGGCTAGGGTTTTATCAAAGAGTTGTTTACCCATTCCCAGTCCACGCATTTTTTCGGTAACGATTAAATCTTCCAGGTAAAGTCTTCTTCCTTTCCAGGTGGAGTATCTGACGTAATATAATGAAATTCCAACAATTTCTTCGCCAACTTCCGCTACAAACGCACCCCAAATAGGATTATGTCCAAATCCAGCTTCTTCAAACTCCGCGAGAGAAACGGTCACCTCATCCGGAGCTTTTTCATAGATAGCCAATTCTTTGATTAGCCCAAGCATTTGTGGGCAATCTGATTTAATTGCTGCGCGTATAATTGGTTTAGTCATTGTTTTTATAATGTTTAATTACTCTTTTACCAAAGATTGTACTGCCAATACGGACCATGGTAGATCCTTCTTCAATTGCTAATTTATAGTCCGATGACATCCCCATGGAAAGGATATTAAAATAGTCGTCTTTACGGTAGAAGCTGGCTTTAACTCCATCAAATAACATCTTTAGTTCGTAGAACTCTGCTTTGATCACCTTTTCATTGTCTGTATTGGACGCAATCCCCATTAGCCCACAAATTCGGATATTTTTTAGTTCCAGGAATTCTTCATCACGAAGCAGCTCGATCAATTCGGCATGATCCAAACCGAACTTGGTATCCTCGTCAGCAATATATACTTGCAATAAACAATCGATGGTACGATTCGCTTTTATAGCATGTTTATTAACTTCTTTTAGCAGTTTTAGGGAGTCAATAGAAGCAATTAGACTAATAAATGGAGCAATATATTTTACTTTGTTTGTCTGTAGGTGTCCGATCATATGCCATTGAATATCTTTGGGTAAAAGCTCTGCTTTCTCAATTAATTCTTGAACATGATTTTCACCAAAAATACGTTGTCCAGCCTCATAGGCTTCCATGATTTCTGAATTGGACTTTGTCTTTGAAACTGCTACAAGCTGAACGCCTTTTGCTTCAGTTTCCAATCTTAAAGCTTCTAAATTACTCGCAATACTCATTTCCGATATAGTTTGATGATGTAAAAAGTGCCAAATGTCGGTGCTTTTTGTAAATTTGTACAAAACTACGAAATGCTACGATTAATACTGAATC
>JAQZAZ010000115.1 GCA_029239355.1 Sphingobacterium sp. | reverse complement strand
TTAAAAAAGTCTAAAAAGGCTTGACGAATTTCTCTACTTGTCATTTAATTATCTAAAAATATGTGCAAACTTACTCAAAATTGGTCTGTTATGCAATGTAGAATAGTAGATAATAACCTTGATTAAGCGATTTTAAAGGTTCATTCTAAGCTCAGCCAGCTGACTTTTCAAACGAAAAGATCAGGACCCTAATGATCAGAGGGATAGGATTATCGTATTTTGGGGATGACAGCAATCACAAATATGCATTAAATACAACATTTTAAAAGCATTGGATGTAATCTAACTTTGTGTCATCATAATCAAATCTAATACGTTAAACAATAAAAACATTTTGACTGGATAGCCATTCACAATTGCATTTGTTTTATTACATTTGATAGGGATAGGGGATCTCCAGGACGATTCTTTCTGAAGTAGCTCCTCTACACTGAAATAAATTAAGATAAGATAGCGCAGATAAAATTCCTTCCAAATGAAAAAAAACATTCTACTACCGGTAGATTTTTCGGCACATTCTAACAATGCGGTAAATTACGCTGTGGGTCTGGCAACTCAAAAGGGATACAGCATCCACCTTTACCACAATTATACCTCAGCTTCTGCTGTATTTGAGGAGGAAACAGGTACTCAAGGAAAACGAAGTCCCATATTTAAAGCTGATATTCTGATAAAGGAACTTGCCGAGCAGATAAAATCAACAAATGCCACCCTTGAGGTTACCACCCAATGTGAACGCGGCATGATAACGGAAACGCTGCCTGATATCGCCACACCTGATCGCTTTGATTTTGTGATCATGGGGACAAAAGGGATAACAAATGATGATAGTCAACTTATTGGAAGTACGACCTATGTGATCAGCAAAAAATCGAAAATACCCGTTTTGGCCATCCCCACAGAAGCCACATTCGAACAACTTGACAAAGTTGGCTTACTATCCAATTTCAAGGAAGAAGAAGTGCAGACCGTCCAGGATTTTGTCAATATTATGGGCAAGGATTTTGAATTAAAATTAATGCATGTCCATTATGACCATTCTTCGGAAAACCGGATTGAAGATAAGTTGGAAGTATGGAAGTATAAAATTAAAAAATATATCGGCGTGACCAACATCGTCATTGAAGTCGATTCAATACAGGGCGATATTGAAGATCTGGATACTGTGCCCGAAGTCATCAACGAAATGATCCATGCGGAAAAAATCAAAATATTATTGGTAACGCGTTCGCGAAAATCCTTTTTTGAACGTGTTTTTACCAGATCAGTGGCAAAAGCATTATTTAGCCAACCTTTAGTTCCAATATTTTTTACCAAAGCATAATTAAGTATATCACTATGTCTAAATTGTTAATACCAGTAGATTTTTCTGAAAATGCAAAAATCGCAGCAGCCTATGCAGCTCAGATCGCTCAGGAAACTAATGAAGAAATTACTCTTTTTCACTCCTTCACTTCACATATCAATAAGTTTGCAAATGCGAAGCATTTAGTAGACCCGACCGAAGAGGAGGCTCATCGTAAGATGGAGGAACTTGTCGCTGAACTTCTACAAAAATATCCTTCGATAAAAATTTCCACCCTGTTTACGAACGGTATTTTAGCAGAATCGTTGGAAAAACAAGAGATAAAAGATAGTTATCGAACCGTGATTATGGGAACAAAGGGTGTCACCGGACTTGAATCTGTACTGATCGGAAGCAATACTTACGACGTCATTAAAGAGTCAAAAATCCCTGTATTAGCTATTCCAAAAAATGCCGTAAAATTAAAAAAAGATAACATTGGTTTGCTGACAAATTTTAAGCCGGGCGAACTTGAAGTTCTCAAACAAGCGATTCCTTTATTTGGAAAAAACTTCCATTTACAACTTATCCATATCAACAAAAGCGATCTAGAAATCAACGTGTTAGGACCAAAACTCGAAAAATGGATTGCGCAAATTATTTCCGAAACAGGTATAGAGGATATATCTTATATTGTCAAAGCGCCGAGCTATTTTGCAGGTTCAAGAGAGAACATCGCCAATGGAATACATACGATTATCAGGGATGAAGATATTGATGTGATTTTGATTACAAAAAGTAGAAAAACTTTTTTCCAAAACATTTTTACTGAGAATATTGTTAAGCACATGGCTTTCGAAATTGAGGTGCCAAATTTTTTCGGCCGAGTGGATTGACCAAATAATTTTTGGCAAATTTATTGCAAGAGTAGTCAATGAGTTAATTTAACAAGAATTTTATAGTAGAAAATTTTACAAGAACACATTATGAAAATTAGCCTTAAAAAATCAGGATTACTAATCGCGGCAGGAATCATCTCGACCGCATCCTTTGCACAAAGCGCAAAGCAGTCATCAATTGAAGGCACAACTCCATTTGGTCCGGCGACACAATACAGGACTTGGTCCATCGGAGTGGGCGCTGGTGTAACGAGCTTACAAAACATTGCCAAGTTAAATAATGGCGGTTATGACAAACTGGACTGGAACCTAGGTTACAGTGCCTATATCAAAAAACAAATCTCACCTTCATTCGGAATCAAGGCAACTTATTTTGGCGGCAAAACCTCTGGCTATACAGCTGATGACAAGCAAACCGGTTTTGAAACAAAAACTCCTTGGTCAGTAGCTCTATCTGGAGAATTTTTAGCGGCCAATACCAACTGGAGATTCTTCAATAGCTTCATCAAACCTTACGCATCTATCGGTGTGGGTGTAATGAATGCCGAAACCGCTGGGATTACCGGAGGAAACAGAGGTGAGTATGGCGATTCTTATTCAAAAATCTTTGTACCTGCTGATTTCGGTTTTAAATTTGCCGTTGCAAAAGGCATCAATTTTGAATTGGGTTATCAGCTGAACTGGGTAAATCAACGCTTCGACAATTTGGCTAACCCAGCTGGCGGACCAAAAATTGACAAAAACGACTTGTTCACTTACGCACACGCAGGTTTAGAGTTTGCTTTGGGTAGCGGGAGCAAACCAGCCTTAAACAATTCAAACCCTGTAGCGACCCTAGTAAGTGATTATACGGTAAAATACGATGACTTAAAAGCTCAAAATGATGCATTAAACGCAAAAAATCAAGCTTTACAAAGTCAATTGGATGGTTTGAACAGTGATCTGAAAGATGATGACGGCGATGGTGTAGCAAACAAATACGACAAATGTCCAGAAACACCTTCCGGCGTACAGGTAGATGGATCGGGTTGTCCGATTGTTGTGAAAAATGAAACAAGAGTCGTAGAGAAAGTTGTTGTCACAGAAGCAGATAAGAAAGTTGTGGCTGATGCAATCAAAAACTTAGAATTTGATTTAAGCAAATCTACGATCCGTCCTACTTCTTATGCAACATTAAATAAAGTTGCTGAATTATTGATCGAGAAAAACTTTAGCTTGAAATTAGCTGGTCACACCGATAATACAGGTTCACGCGAATTGAATATGCGCTTATCCAAAGAGCGTGCTGAGTCAGTGAAAGCTTACTTGGTATCTCAAGGAGCGAATGCTTCACGTATTGAAGCTACAGGTTACGGTCCTGACCAACCGATTGCATCTAACAAGAATGCTGCTGGTCGCCAACAAAACCGTCGTGTAGAATTTACGCTTTATTAATCGATATTTTTCCATTAATAATCAAAAGGCATCACCTGATAGTGATGCCTTTTTTTATAAATATAGCAGACTAATTTGCGCAGTAATCTTTGTGTTTAAAATAAATAAACATTTGAACAACAAAAAGATAACACCAATAAAACTTGCATTATCCGTATTTTTATGAAGCTAAGATCTAAAAAAATGCGTAAACCACAAACTCTTGTTTTGGCCCTTTTTTCATTGATTTTTTCCGCCTGTAAAAAAGACCCGCCCCTCAATGAACCAGGGTCGAATGAAGCGATCAATCAATGGACATTGAAGCAGATGAAACAGTATTATTATTGGAGTGGCAAAATCAGACAAACAAACGATTATCAACAAGCTCCAGATCTATTTTTCAAAAGCGTTCTATTCCAAAGCGACCATTACTCGAGCATATTGCAGACACTTAACAGTGACACCTATGGCAATACCCTGACGAACACCTTTGGGTTCGATATGGTACAACTACAGGGCACAAGCCGAACCATTCAATTAGTCACCCAAGTTGTTCCCTTCAGCGAAGGGGATTTAATGGGACTCAAACGGGGAGACAACATAACCCACGTCAACAACGAGCCCATGGATCACAGCAACCTGAAATCGATACTAAGCAAATCCTTGCTTTTACCGGCAATGCAATTGACGCGAAACGATGGCAAACTATTTAACCTGCCCTCTTCCTATATTTCGCAACCCGTCCTCTATACCGCCAAGCTCATCCCCTCCTACCCCAAAGTAGGCTATATGTTCTTAAGTCAATTTGACTTTAGTGGAGCTTATTCATTATTGGAAGCAGTCCAAAATTTCAAGTCTCAAAAGGTGCAGGAGCTCATTGTCGATCTGCGTTACAACCCGGGCGGTCAGGTTGCTTTTGCCTCTTTTTGCGCGCTCTTATTGGCAGACATTAAGGAGAATGACATTTTTGCCAAATACCAAGGCAACAAAAACCTCAACAATAGAGAAGACAGCTTTGCAGCTGCGCTGAAAGGACAGCCCGATGGCTATTCATTTATGGCAACAGACATTTTAAAGCAAGGTTTACATTTAAAAAGAATCTATATGCTCACTGGACCCAATACCGCATCTGCGTCCGAAATGTTAATCAATGGATTGCGTCCGTATATACAAGTGGTTCAAATTGGAGACAAAACGTACGGAAAGGATATGGCTTCAACCACCATATCCACCCCCGAAGAAATTCATGGTACCGAACGTGCCTGGCATTTGATTCCGATGATCTATAAAATCTACAATAAAGCGGACCAAGGAGATTACAACAATGGAATTACTCCGCAGCAAATAACGGATGAATTTGCTTTCTTGCCTTTGGTTCCAATAGGTGATACTAGAGATCCATTGATCCGGGAAGTGCTACGAACAATCAGCGATAAAAACACAGGGGCCAAAGGTGCTGCCCATACTACGGAAAAAATGAATAATTTAACTCCAAAATATATGGGCAGTAGTTATCAGACAATACCCATTGAAGTTAGCGCACAGGACAAGATCGAAAAATAGTTTTATCAGTGTGCACAGGAATTTAATGAGGTAATGACCATACGTAGATCAGCTCCAGTCTGCCCATTTTTGGCTAATTTGCGAAGCGAACGGGACAAGATTTTAGAACGGATTGCCCGTTCCTTCGATTCATAGTCCTGCACGATGTCTTCCAGCTGCTGCAACAGTTCCAAATATTGCCGATAAAGTTCATTCAGCTCCGCCATTTCATTCCGTAAGGCTAGCAGCGCAGCCGCATCAACGGACTGATCTACATCTCCCTGAATTTTCAGGGAGATAGCAAATAAATTGCGATGTTTTATAGCATTGATGCCTTTCATAATGACTATTTTTTTGAATTAATGGTTTACCATTGATGTAAGTGTTGACGGGTATCTGTGTTTGTTTTGTAATGAGTTTTATTTCTGTAGCCAGATATTATCCAAACCATAGCCTATCCCTCCAATTTCTGAGAATGCATCAACATCAAAATATGCATCGGATTCTTTTTGAGGGAGATATACAATACCGATATCTACCGAAAAATTAAAAAACAAAAAGACTTTTTGTCCATCTATAAGGATCGGTTTTAAATCCTTATCTAATACTTGCGCCTTTGGCACAAAAGTAGCGTCAATCGGTATTTTGATAAATTCTTCGGGAATTTTATCTGATATCAAGTCGGTAATCAGGATTGGATTTTCGTCATACTTGACCATATCCATTCCCCAACTTTCATCATAGACAGGCTTACCTTGATAAATCGCCAATCGAATCGGCTCGCCATTTGGTGAAATCGTCTGGTTATAATTTAATATCTTTACCTGCCTCACACCCGGAATCGATTCGACATCATCTCCTAAGGGGTTTGGCCCGACAACGAGTGAAGGATCAATGGGACTTTTGCTATGCACACCAAAAGTATTTAACCCTGACTTGAGGGCGAGACGTTGTTCTAGGACAACCTGATCCTTGCTATCATACGCAACGACCAATGAAGAATCGGCATCTTTATTTCGTATAAAAATAAAATTAGCATCGCTTGGATTAGCAACTTTTCCATCTATCGTTACTCTTTTTACATCCACCGACGCAGTGCTATAGGATCTAAAAGCAATCCGGGCTAGTTCTTCAGTTTCTACAATAGGTTCACCTTTTTGACAGGAAGACAATAGCGCCCCAACCCAAAGGACTATAAAACAGAGAAATAAATTTTTAATCATCTATAAAGGATAAAGAAGTGAGCCATTGTATGGCTCACTCAATTAAATAATCAATATTAATAAGTTTTTGGAGCAAATTGAGTCCAGTTTGCAGTCCAAGGAGCAGTTGTTGGATGAAATGCACCACTATACGTTGTCGTTCCATTGCCATAGGCTGGTGATGTAGAAAGTGGTCTTAGAAATGCAGGATTAAACAAAGTCGCTGTCGGATAAAAAATATTAACACCGCCTGCTAGTTTCAAATAAGCAGCAGCATCTGTTGAAACATTTGTTTGATTTCCAGCTGGTGTTGCACCACTGAAAGCTGCTGTATACGCATGTATAACATTACCCGTAAATGTACCTGTTGCGCCATCTTGGAATGCAGCACCTGTCGCATAACCTGCGATAATCGAATTTTGAATATCATACTGTGAAGCTCTTCTCCAACGGTTACCAAATTTCAGCTTAGTCGTAGCTACACTAGCATCTTTAATACCCAAGAATGTGAAATTTTTCAATACGGGACGAGTCTTAGGTGTTGCTGCATATGGTGCTGTACCTTCGTTATCCGACTCCAAACCGTTTGAATCCGAGCTACCGCTTGATGTGCTATTTGTTGAATTAGGATCCTTTAATGATAAGGCATATTGAATTGTTCCGGTGTATCCATGATCGAAATCAAAGTCATCATCGTCATTCGATAATGCTACTAAGTATTTTGCATTTACAGTACCACCGAAGAACTCAAATCCATCGTCTTTACCCCAAGATACCTGGATATTTTCTAGCGTAGTACCAGTACCAACACCACCTAAAGTTAATCCGTTAATCTCATTATCAGCAGTTAAGTTGTAACCGGCAAACTCAATACGTACGTATTTTAAAGACCCTGAATTATCTGCAGCATTTGTCCCTCCATAAGTAACATCTACACCCACAGGTTGAGGAATTCCTTCTATTCTTTTTGTTGCAGCCTGGTTTGTTGTTGCGCTGCCCAATAATACAACACCTCCGAAATCACCAGGATTACGAGAGTTAGCAGCATTTGGAGAAGTAAATACGATCGGCGCAGCGGCAGTACCGTTAGCAATTAATTTCGCTGTTTTAGGCACAACTAAAACACCTTTGATATTGTGTGTGAATCCTGTGATTTCATCAACATATGCTTTAGTCACACCAGAAGTAATGTAAGTACCTGCTGCAATAGTTAATGTCGCACCCGGTCTTACGAAAGCAACACCATCAATTTTCCATACGGTGTCCGCAGAAAGTGTTGTTTTAGTAATGATACCTGCAGCGTCTGTTGGAATCGTTGCCTGAGGTTTGTTTGGCAAACCAGCATTCAAATCTGAATTAGGTCCTACGTTGTCTTTGTTACAAGAAGCCAGTGCGATCGCGCACACGCTTGCTACTGTTAAGATTTTTTTCATTTTGTGTTAAATAATTACTAGTTTTGCCATCACAAGATCATTTTTAGACTATGCGCCCTATGGGATAGCATTTCATAAGGTTGCATAGTTGTTTTCAATCACCCGTTTTTTGTTTCTATTTTATCTTCCTGTTGTGCTATTGGACAAACCCGGAACTCATTGACATTATTAAGGAGTGATATGAAACTGCCTCGCGCAGGTATTTTTTATTTAAAAATTATAGCTAACTGAAAGATTAAACCTTCGACCATCTCTTCTGCGATAGGTGATAATATCTCCCTCTTCTTTATTATATTTTATAGATTTGCCTTTTTTCAACACATAAAATTTTGTATCATCTTGATCATAATCTTGAATATTCATATAATACCGCGTCCATTCATCCAATAGGTTGGCCATATTTAATTTTACTTCCATCTTACCCTTTAGAAAACGTGTATAAAGCTGTGCGTCCAATTGTTTTGGAGCCAACTCATATTCGACATTATTCATATTAACATTAGCTAAATTTGTGCGGTACCCGCGATGATTATAACTTGCTGTTACCCCAAAAAATTCACCCCAATATCCTACACCAAGATTCAATAACCAGGGTGACTGGCCCATCAGTGGTCTATCTTGATTGGGATAGCGCTGTTGGACGCGCTCAGCAACTTGAGTTTCAGGATTATTGATCCATTCCCAAGGACTTAATACGTTGACTTTCGATTTGAGCAGTGTTCCATTAGCGTAGACAAATAAGTTTTTAAACCACTCCTTTTCCGACAGAAATGTTAAATTTTTCCTGACTTCCATTTCGAGTCCAAGATTTTTCGCATTTTCCATATTGGCGAAAGTATAACTGTTCCCCCCACTATGAACAAGTTCTATGGGTTTATCCAAGTATTTATAGTATCCTGTTATAGAAATGATTTCACCTGATGAGGGGTACCATTCAAATCGAAGATCTACATTATCTATTAACGTGGACTTAACTTGCTCTCCATAAACGTAACCGTCTAACTCATAATCATACATGGCAAACATGCCAACTTCTCTAAAATCCGGTCTAATTACAGTCCTCGCGTAACTACTCCGAATATTGAAATCAGGTGTTACGTTGTAGGTAGCATTAATCGAAGGTAAGAAACGCCAATTATTTTCTTTTACGCCAAAACGGTGCCGTTGCACGTCATTGGGATCCGGCTCATCCTGATAAGTTCTTTTATATAATTCCTCTTGTCGGGAGTTTAAATTAAAATGCTCCGCACGGACACCATATACCAAACGTAATTTATGCCATAACTTTTGGTCTGCCATCAAATACACCGCTTGTGACGCCATTTTACCATCATAAAATCGTCCTCCTCCTATGGCATCTGCATAATAATAAGCCTGGCCGTTTCCATTGCCTATATGATTAGTATCGAATAATTTATCGTAAGGTATTTCGATTTGGGGAGGCAATTGATTCGTGGTACCCTCAGCCCAAGATCTTGTCCAGGGAACGAAATTGAATAAATCCAGCGCTCTCTTTTTCGACCAAGCTTGATAACCTAATTTCACCAAGGTTGGCATGGCTGTATTCATTCCGAATTTTCTCGAAAATGCCGTACTCCAATTATAATCCGTCTCATCTATATTTGTCCATCTCCGCGAGTCTTTGAAAACCCCCGCCACAGATGAGCTGCTATTGGTCATTAGACCAGGTGTTTGAAAATAAGGCTTATTATCTATCGTGGCAGTTATCCTATACGAAAGTTTTCGTTCATCTAAAATTTGTTGGTTGATTTTGTTAACAGCAAACATTCCTTCAGCTTTTATTTCCCACGGCAATTGATACTCCCCAACCAATTGGTGTTGCTGCAAAGACATTGCTTCAGGCAATTGATAAACCAGTTTGCTTGCTACAGGCTGAGAATCATTATAGGGTTTTTGAATAGATTCATTATAAATATCACTGTACGTACGCGCATACATGTTCTTTAAGGAAACTTTAAAAGTTTGTCCCTGCCAGCCCATATTTGCCATTAATCCTCCACTGCTATTGAAGCGATAGGATGTCCCTGCTCCATTGTCACCGAGACCTACACTATCAATATAATTATTAATACTTGGGGAATTACGCACATTATTAAATGCAATAATGTTTTGTTCGTTCCTAAAATTTGCGGATGCCACAAACCCTAATCGCTGTCCATTATTTAGTTGATAAACCCGTCCTAGCGAAAAGCGCATATTCTGATTGGGGTATGCTTTATACTTGTATTGCCGCAATGCATCATTATTAAAACGCTTGGACTGTGCGATAGCATCCAAATCGTTATACTTCACTTCATCACCGTATTCTGTAGGATTTAAGGGTGTATTGTTTAATTCTGGATCAGTCAAAATATAACCGGGAGGCGCATCTAATTGCATTGCCCGATTATTCCATTGCCAAGTCTTTATTCCCGCAGGCATTTTAGATGATTTGTCAAAGAAACCGAAATATTCACTCGTATACCGTTTTCCAAGCCGATAAAAGTCTTTGCCTGTTGTACGGGAATTACCACCAATCCCATATTGTATTGTCGTAAAATTTTTCTCCGGAATATCCAATGTATTCACCGAAACCTGTCCGCCCGAAAATTCAGCGGACACATCCGGTGTTGCCGTTTTATTGACCACCACCGAGCTTACCATCTCTGTTGGGATAATATCAAAGGAAAAATCACGTCTATTCTGCGAAGTACTTGGAATCACGACTCCATCCAGCATGGCCTGATTGTAGCGGTCCGACATACCCCGTACTATTACGTTTCTATTATTAACCGTCGTCACTCCGGTAACACGTTTCAAAACTTGTCCCATATCATTGTCTGGTGTGCGGGCGATTTGTTCAGCCGAAATACCATCGGTCACCGAAGCCGCATTCTTTTGTGCTGCATACAGTCCCGCCACAGAAGCTTTTTTAAACGATACACTGACAACTGCAGTTTCCAGCGCATTTACCTGTGTCTTCATGGCAATATTTAAGCCTGTCCGTTGTCCGGCCTGTATTTTGACCCCCTCAATACGTTGGGTCTGATAAGAGAGATAACTGACTTCCAGTATGTAGGTTCCCGGTTCAGCATTCAAAAGATAGCTCCCATCGATACCGCTTTGTGTTGATTTATTGGCACCGATCAGTTTGATGCTGGCATTGGCCAAAGGCTGACCGCGATCATCAATCACTTTACCTGCGATACGCCCATCCTGCTGTACCGGCTTTTCGACCAATGTAATATAGACCCCGTTGTCATGCGCCATCAAGTTCGTTTCCTTGAGCAGATAATGCATGATATCCCGGACACTGTTGCTTTTGAAAATTTTGGCATTGACCTTTTTCTTTGCCAGATTATATTTCGCTGCATCGAAAGCGATATGTATATTTTGGGATTCCAAACGCTCGAAAGCCGCCGGAATATTGGATTCATTAAAAGAAATTTCGATCTTTTTATTGAGTAACTGGCCGTATGCGCCCGAAGCAAAAAGCATTTCGGCCGACACGATCGAAAGAAGTAAACCTACCAACGATGTCCTTATCATAAACTTAATATCGTTTTGCGTAACGTATTGCTTAAATTTCATAAATTTGTATGCGTATATAATATCTCTATAAGTTGTTGTATATGTTATTTATACCATCTCCAAATGGTGTATGATTCAGAGTTGACGATGGCCGTCGTCAGCTCTGTTTTTGTCCCCGAATTAGTAAATATGCACTATCCCGCCCTCCTTTCTGGATTTGTTGTGATGAATTGCTTTGATACTTTCCAGGGTTGCTGTCCAGGACAGCTGCTTTGATATCGGCATGCTATAACGTTGTTGGGCAATCCGGTCATCGTCAGCTTTAATATCCACATCATAGATATTTTTGACCGCCAGTGCCAATTCTGCAAAACTGCTTTGCTTAAGGTAAACTCTTCCCTCAATCCAACTATTACGTGTCGTCAGATCAAAAGCCGCCTGATTGCTATGGTGGTTATTTTTAGAATATCGGACCTCTTCGCCACGAGTTAACACACCCAACGGATGATTATTGGCCATGACCTGCACTTTACCTGTAAATACAGACACTGATATATCATCCAATCCCGCGTAGTTTTTTACGGTAAACGAGGTTCCCAAGACCTTTGTCTGTACTTGTTTGGCATGCACAATGAAAGCCTTTGCAGAATCTTTCTTGACCTCAAAAAACGCCTCTCCAGCAAGAAGCTCTACAACGCGGTCCCTCTTGTCATAAGAAACGGTATCCAATTTAATTTTGGAATAGGCATTCATTACAACGGTTGATCCGTCGGCCAAAAGTACCCGTTTACGCTGTGAGGCCCCGGTTTCAAAAATTCGGTAACCCGGTTTTAAATGTGTTTCTTTTGCGATTAAATTAAGCTCGTGCTGTTGTTTCCAAAATAAAATTCCAAGGCAGAATACCAGGCCTGCGGCGACTGCCCCACTCCAATAGCTTATTTTCCGAACCGCTGATATTTTAGGAGCTATATTTCCAATACGTTCTTGTATACTATTCCACAACTGAACCTCATCTATCTCCTCTACAGGAAGTTCTTCCTGATCGAGCGTATCGTACCAGCGATCAATCAGAGACTGCTCAGCCTTGTTGGCTTTGTTCTGCTGATATCTATAGATTAAGGATTCAAAAATTCTTCTTTTCACTTTTTTACTTGCTGTTTATATACAAGTCTTCAAAAAAGTCAGAAAGTACTTCAAGAAATGGTTAATGTTTTATAAAAGAATTGTTAAGTTGATTTTTTATTCCTGCGATCGCCTTTAAACGTACAATACTTACTTGGAGAGTTCTTCCAGAACAAAAATAAGCAGGAGTGTAAAGCTGCCATTTTGGACATTTTGATAGCCGGTTATCGCTTTCTTCAGTCTTTTGGACGCTTCGGTAAGATTATTTTTTACGGTTTGTTCAGAGAGTCCCATCCGCAGTGCTATTTCACGAATTGACAGATGCTCCCACTTCAACAAGAGTACCTGCCGCATATTATGTGGCATAATCTGCAGTTCATCTTCCAGCATCTTTTCAAGCATGAGGTAAGTTTCAAGTTCTTCCGTATGATGCTGTACGTAATCAAAAATATGTTTGCTCCAATGATCCAGGAGTTTATCCTTTGCCTTATTTGAATTGAAAAAATCGATAATCTTATATTTGAGCATTCCCTTGAGATAGGCAGGAAGATTCATCTGGATATCGATCGTATGACGTTTTTCCCAAAACTGAACAAACAGTTCCTGAAGAATATCTTCTACATCTTGCGCATCAAGAATTCGCCGGGCGGCATGTTGATAAAGATCTTTCCAACAATACTGATATAACGCAGCATAAGCGTTCGTATCATTCCGCTCTTTAATAGCCCTTAACCATTGCTGATATATAATTGGTATCTGATCCATACTAATACCAAAAATAAGGTTGAGATATTAAGTTTTTATTAATAAATGAATAAAGAAAGCACAAAGAAGCAAAATAGTTTACAATCAAAATAATACTTTTCAATCGATCATTGGCTATATACCGGGAATAAAGTTTTTATACCCTCAATTTGAAATTCTTCAATCTCGTTAAAAATCAATTATTTAAATTCTTTGATTATTCAAATATTATTCTTACCTTTGCAACGCCTTAGGCAATAGTGCCTATTGTATATAATATTTCATGAACCCATTTTTAGAACTGGGAATCCGTGAGGAAGTTGTTAATGCCATC